>CAZVYV010000075.1:0-11008 GCA_964630985.1 uncultured Occallatibacter sp. | reverse complement strand
GCACCAAGCAGACGCCAACAGACTCCGAAGGCGGCCTTTTCGAATGGCGCCATATCGCGAATCCACTTGTTGGATACGAGTTCGAGGTCACATTTAACCCAGCGAACCAGTCATATATCGCGCCCAATGCCACTCTGCCGAATTGCTTTCCCACGGGACCGACCGGAACGCCGGCGACTTGCCAGCCGCTGGAGGTTTCGGGCAAGGCAACGCAATTCGGAGGGACCTGGATATTCTCCAAGAAGATCGGAAACGTGAGACCGTTTGCGTTGGGCGGCGCCGGCTTCGTCATCACGGTGCCCGGATCAAGCCCATATTCGGTGACGACGGTCATGAGGCCGGACTTTATCTATGGCGGCGGCGTGGATTGGAGTTTTCTCTCGCATCTCGGTCTTCGCCTGCAAGTCCGCGGCAACATGTCCAAGGCGCCGAATCTATCTGACCTCTTCAACTCGACGACCAAATATACACAAGTCTACGAACCCATGGGCGGCGTCTTTTATCGTTTTTGAAGCCATCCGCGCTTGGAGTTAATGGACGCACAAAGGGTTCGCCGCTGGGTTTCAACGAAGCGGTTGGAGCTGTGTTACCGTTTCATTACGGTGTCCCCGAGCCGGGATTGCTTGTTGCGCCCAGTCTGAGACTTGGCGATTGGGCAAGTGATTGATGTGCGCGGACATCGGGGACGGCGGACAGAATCTTAGGAATGCAGCAGCCGGAATCGACCTCATCGACGCTCACTTCAGCGCTCAACGCGAGTACGGCGCCAATCTCCGAGACGCCATCGGATCCCGCACCCGCTCCGGAACCCGATTTACCTGTTGTTGAGCAGCCGCCACACCGGGTTCCCCGCTGGCTTGAGCGCGTCGAATTATTCCTGCGCGTTATGCTGCGCATGTACATTGGGCTGGCCATCTGCTACGCGCCATGGTCGCACAATTTCTGGGATCAGAATCCGATCTTCCTGCAATCCACCGCACTCGCAGATTTCGTTAGGCTCGGCGCTGTGCGCGGCATCGTTTCCGGCCTCGGTCTATTGAATCTATGGATTGCATTTCAAGACGCCATTCGACGTCGTGATGGTTGAGTGATGAAGAACAGTGATCGGGAAGCCGCGAACCTGAAGAATCGTGGCGGAACTTCTAAGAGTGCCGCTTCTGAAGTGCCTCTTCGCGCCGAGATTCCCAGTAATGGAGAGCCGGCTCCCCTGGAGCGCGCACCGCTCGCGTACGAGAATTTAGGATTTCTGAACAGCGCCGACGGTCGCGTGATTCGGATTGTGTCGGAGTATCTGGAACCACTGGCGCGGTTCCGGCGCGAGCAGATTCAGGATACGGTGGTCTTCTTCGGATCAGCGCGTTTTCACGGGCGCGAGGAAGCCGGTCACGCGCTGGAACTGCTTGATAACACCGGTTCCACACAGCCTGCCCCCAGCGAAGAACAGCCTGCCAAACCCGTGGAGATCGCAACCGGGACAGCCACCGACTTGCAACGCAAACGCGCGGTGGCCGCGGTTGAGATGGCTCGCTACTACGAGGACGCGCGCAGGCTGGCGCAACTCCTGACGCAATGGGCCAAGACAATCCCCTCTCGCAAACACCGGTTTGTTGTCACCTCGGGCGGTGGCCCGGGAATTATGGAGGCCGCCAATCGCGGCGCATACGAGGCCGGCGGCAAAACGATCGGCATGAACATCATGTTGCCTTTCGAACAACGGCCGAATCCGTACATTACGCCTTCGCTGAATTTCGAATTCCACTACTTTTTTATGCGCAAGCTTTGGTTCGCTTACCTGGCCAAGGCTCTGGTGGTCTTTCCTGGAGGATTTGGAACTCTCGACGAAATGTTCGAGATTCTCACCCTCGCCCAAACGCAGAAAATGACCAAGAAGATCACAGTGGTCATCTATGGACCGGAGTACTGGAAGAAGGTATTCAATCTCGAGACCCTGGTTGATACCGGCGCAATTTCTCCGAAGGACCTCGACTTGTTTCAATTTGCCGACACGCCCGAACAGGCCTTCGAACTGCTGCGCCAGGGTCTCACCGAGAACTACCTCGCCGCCGAAGCAGCCTCGGCCCAAGTTGCGCAGGCTGAAGCCAGAAAACTGAATCACGACGAGGATCTGATGGCCGGCTGGAACATGGACGATTTTCTCGGCCCTGAACTTGCCAAGACTCGGAAGTGATTCCACTCGGAGTCTTTGTCATTCAGTAGTACGTTTCACCAAGAATTCACGTAAATTTCTTGGCGCAACATTCCATTTGGCTTACGACTTGCCCTGACCGCTCCGGGTTGTCGAACTCCGATAACGAAGCCGTGTTCGTCATAGAATGAAGGTGTTGGGAATTTACACGTGTTTTTATGGGATATTTCCGGTATTTTCGTAACTCCCTTGGTTCCGTTGCATCCTCAATTGAAGGGCATTTCGCACGCTCTTAACTGGAAATTCATGGCAGGCAACGGATACTGGCTGTGGAAATCCGCAAAACCGAGGAGTGGATATGCCGAGTTCAGCGATCTCATACATATGGCGCGACAAGGATGCCCCCAACGGCTTTCGGACAGGTGTTTCGTTACACAGTCACACTAACCAGTCGCGCGAGACTCTAGATTTCCTGGCCAACTTTGGCAACCAGTTCCCGGTGATGCGCCCGCTGCTGTCGCGAATGGAACGACGCGCTGAGCAATATCACGGTATCCACGTCGACTACGCCGCCAGCTACTGGACCCCGCCGATGACCCCGAAGCTGGCATTCGATCTGGAGATGCGGCAGATCGAAAGGCTCGGTCTGGCGCCCATGGTGTCAATCACCGACCATGACACCATCAAGGCGCCCATGCTTTTGCGCACGGTGCCCAGCGCACGGCAGATTCCGGTCTCAGTGGAGTGGAGCGCACCTTACGGCGGAGCGCAGTCATTCCATCTCGGTGTGCACAACCTGCCCAGCGCTCGCGCGACGGAGTGGATGGCGACACTTGCGGATTACACCGCCCATCCGAGCGATGCGCGCCTGACCGAGATTCTTGCAGGTCTGCATCGCGAGTCGAACGTGCTGGTGGTCTTCAACCACCCGATGTGGGATCTGTACCTGATCGGCAAAGAAAAGCATCAGTTCCTGGTGAACGAGTTTCTGCAGAAGAATGGTGCATTCATTCACGCCCTGGAACTGAATGGCTTGCGCAACTGGGACGAGAATCGCGCAGTGCGGCGTCTGGCGGAAAAGTGGAACATGCTGCTGCTGTCAGGCGGTGACCGTCACGGCGTGGAACCGAACGCCAACGTGAACCTGACCAACGCCACCACCTTCACCGAGTTTGTGCATGAGGTGCGCCGGGAGAAGCGGAGCAATGTCCTCTTCCTTGAGCAATACGCCGAGCCTTGGAAACATCGGATCCTGCAATCGACCATCGATGCGATCCGTCATTATCCCGACTTTCCGCAAGGCTCGCGTTCGTGGGATGACCGCGTCTTTCATCCCGACGCGGCAGGAGTTGTGAGACCGCTGAGCGAACTTTGGCCGAAGGGGTCAGCGCCGCGCCTGATTGGCGTGGGGCTCGCACTTGTGCAAGCTATGGGCCAGGGACTGGTGGCAGGCGGGTTGCGCCTGGCCTGGAGCGAATCGGATCAGATGCGGCTGGCGCTCGGCGAGCACGATTTCTAAACAGGTCAGCAGTGTTCGCGGAGTTTGCGTGACAGCCCTTGCCAGCGCAGTGAGTCTCGCTGCCGATATGACCGCCTCGGTGCCGCGCGTCGCCTACTTTCCGGACTCCTTTCACGAAGTGAATGGGGTCGCCCATACCAGCCGCCATTTTGAAAACTTCGCGCGACGGCGCAATCTTCCCTTTCTTTGCGTACGCGCGGGCCATCGCACCCCTGCATTGATCGAGGAAGATAGCGTGTGGACCCTCGAACTGCCGCGGGGCTTTCTTTCCTTCGTTCTTGAAAAGGATTTGCGCCTTGATCCGGCGTTCTTCAGGCACATTCCGCTGATCGGCGAAGTGCTCCGGCGTTTTCGACCTGACCTGATCCACATCACCGGGCCGAGCGAGATCGGGATTTTGGGCGCGGGGCTGGCGCACCACCTTCACCTTCCGCTCGCCGCGAGCTGGCACACCAATGTTCACGAATACGCCGCGCGCCGAGCAGAGTGGTTTCTGCGCATCCTGCCGAAGCAGCAGTCCGCTTCTACCGGCCAGACGATCGAGAACCTGACATTAGCCACCGCGGCCCGGTTCTACTCCATGGCAAAGGTACTGTTCGCGCCGAATCCTGAACTTTGCGATCTGCTCGAGCGCAGCACGGGCCGACCCTGCCATCGGATGCCGCGGGGCGTGGACGCGGAGCTCTTCCATCCCGCGAAACGTACGCGCGATCCAAACGACCGCGATCGCGTTCTCGGCTTTGTTGGGCGACTTTCCGTTGAAAAGAACATTGGGCTGCTGGTTCGAATCCAGCAAGAACTCGATCGCACCGGAGTGACAGACACTCGATTCCTGATTGTTGGCCACGGCGGCGACGAGGCGTGGCTGCGCGAGCGGCTGCCGAAGGCAGAGTTCACAGGAGTGTTGCGAGGGGAGGCACTCTCAGCCGCCTACGCCAACATGGATCTGTTCGTATTCCCCTCGCATACCGACACGTTCGGCAACGTCGTGCTGGAAGCGCTGGCCAGCGGAGTGCCGGCCATCGTGACACCTGACGGCGGTCCGCGCACCATTGTCCGCGACGGCGAAACCGGCCGCATCGTGCACGACGACGAGTTCACATCTGCGATCGCTGGGCTGATTGCCGACCCAAATCGCCTTGCCGAGATGCGCCGCGCCGCGCGCGCTTACGCACTCACCGCCAGTTGGGATTCAGTCTTCGAAGGGGTCTATGCCAACTATGAAGGGATTCTCCCCGGCGTTGCTCTTGCAGAGAAATAAGATTGCGCGGTCAAATGTCTGGGTGGTGCCTGGAGATCTCAACCGGATCGGCCGATTTCCGGTTCAGGCCGTGGCAGGCGATCCGCAGTCGTGCCTCGCGGTCTCTGGCAGCTTCAGTAAACCCCCGGAAAGAGCCGCCTGGTCGTCCTGCGGTATTCAAGATATTGCTCGCCGAATGCTTCCGTCAGCGCCATCTCCTCCACATGAATGCGGTAGAGCAGCGCCGCAGTGGGAAGGATGAGCACAACCGCAAAACTTATCCAATTGCGTTCGTAAAGACCGATTGCGGCGAAGATGACCAGCATTCCGGTGTATGAAGGATGGCGCACCCACCGGTAAGGACCCGTGGTGCGCAAGGTCTGTGCGGCGTGGATCGCAACATTGGTGCTGAACGTGGTTCCAAGCGTGAGGATCGCCGTCCAGCGAATGGCGAGGCCAAGGATCAGCAACACAAGGCCTGCCGTTCTGAGCCAGTGCACTCCGCCGAGCATGGTGTGCGGATGCGTATCGCCGTACCACATGGCCCACCAGGATGAGGCGAACACGATCGGAAGCAAGATCATCAGCGACCCGCGATCTTTAGTCTGGCCGGTACTCCGGCTGGTGCGCGTGACTAGTTGAAGCAGAATCTCGGACGCAACCCACACCCAGAACAAGTCCTCGAATAGCCGTGGTATTGTCATGGTTTCCTCTTACCCAGATCAGACGCGGCTGCTCGCGCAGGCCTCCTGAGTGATTCTTGTTACGCAAGCGGAGCGGCAATCGTTCCAGCACGCTCCGCCGCAATCGCGGCTTATCCGAAGCTTTTGACTGGCAAGCGCGCTCCGCACAGCAGGTCGAGTGCGAATGGCCTTTCGTGGTCAGTCTTCATCTCCCAACCTGTTCCGCGCAACACGCCGCCATCGATGCCGGTGATCGTCACGCCTTCGTCCGAGAGCTTCTCCGACTCCCACGCTTTGCCGTCACGCCCCCAGGCAAGAATCGAATGATGGCCGACGAAGAGCAGCAGGCCATCCTCCACAAGCGCACGAATCTCCAGCACCGGCCGGAAAGGAACCATGGTGAAGCGCTCCGGCGCCGCGGTGTCGATGAGGTATGCGTATCCTCCCGCAACTGCGCAGACTTCTTCTGGTTTTGGAGTGGACCAGAGGCCTGTTGGGGCCGATGGATCGCGAAAACCGAGCGCGCAGGTGGCGAGAAACGGTTGCGAACCGGCTAAGTCTGCCCGGACGAGCACTTCGAGCGCGCCACGCTCCACTTCCTCAGCCGCTTGCGGATAGATGAAGTGCCGCGAAGGCAGAATCAGAGGCCGCGCGGCAAGGACTTCAGCTCGCCAGCGATGAGGAAAGGAGAAATTAAGGATCGGATTGGGCGACTCCGGGCTCACGGCTGCGCCTTGTATGTCAGAATCCAGCGCAGTTGCTCTCCGGTGTCGGGAACCGTAAGGCCGCGCGCAGCCTGAATGGCTCTCAGGGCCTCCTTCGCGTCCCAGCCGAGGTGGATGAGCGCGCACGCCGCCGTGACTGTCGATCTGCCAATGCTTCCCCTGCAGTGCACGCCAATGCGCTCCCCTGCGCGAAGGCGGTCGGCCAGCCCCGTTACGAATGCACGAAAAGAGGCAACGTCCGGGGGCACGTGAACGTCCGGGATCGGAAAGGAAAGGAAGTGCAAGCCCGCCGTTTCGGCGAGCGAACCTTCGTCGCGCAGGCCAAGCCAGATCGCTTCGTCCGGCTCAAGCAGCGATACAAGAACTTCGATTCCGCTCCGCCTGAAGCGCAAGAGATCGTCCTGGAGCGACTTGTTGTTGCGAGGCCGCAGCGCAACTGCCAGGCCGACTCGGGGATTTCCTTCGATCCAGACGACATCGTCCAAGTGTTCAGGCTCCGGCAAAGCGTTCAACATTGCTGTCTCGAATGATGATAGATGGCGGGCGCTTTGTCGGTGCTGGGCCATAACCCAAAGCCCTCAGTATCATCAGTCAAAACGGAGCCTTGGCGGGAAATCCCTCTCAGGATGCGAGAATAGACCCAGCGCCGGATCTCGGAGACAGACTCCACCCGCGCATGGGGCTCTCGAAGATGCTGCGCGTCCTCTCGACTCATTTGTTCTTGAACCATCGCTTGCATCCGGGCCTGCTTGAGCTCGCGGATCGCTCGGGTGCGCAGGCAGTGGAGATTTTTGCCGCGCGCCAGCACTTCGACTACACCAGTCGCGAAGATGTCGCTGAGCTGGCGGAATGGTTCCAGTCGAATGAGCTGCAGCCGTTCTCCATGCACGCTCCCATGTATCCCGACCGCGAGATGGGCCGCGCCGGCGCACCGGGCGTCAACGTGTTGCACCCCGACAAGACCCGCCGAATCGATGCCATGGACGAGATCAAGCGCGCGCTGGAATCGGCCGAGCACATCCCGATCCGGAATATGGTTGTGCACCTTGGCGAACGAGACGATACGTGGTCGCAACGTACCATCGAGCTTGCGCTCACAGCGCTCGAGCATTTAGGCGCGTTTGCCCGGCCGCTTGGCGTTCGCCTGCTGGTGGAGAACCTGCTTAGCGAGGCCACCACACCTGAGCATCTGGTCATGATTCTCGAGATGGGGCACCTGGACAACGTCGGTGTCTGCCTCGATCTTGGCCATGCAAACATCACCACCGGTACTGCAGCAGCGATTGCCACGCTTGGCGGGCGCATAGCCTCCGTTCACGTTCATGACAATCATGGCCTGAAGGATGAGCACCTGTGGCCCGGCGACGGAAACATTGACTGGCCGGAGACTGTGAAGGCGCTTAAGGCGCTCGCCGCGCCGCCGGCGACTGTACTGGAAATCAGCTCCACGCTTCCTGAAGCCCACGCCGAACTGCCAGCGCGGATTGAAAAGGCATTCGGACTTTTCAAGTAAGCCACTCTGTCTCGGTGCAATGCGGAACTCTACAGCGGACCAAGCAATCGAGTCGGCAAACGGGGCGTTGGCAGGCACCTCGTAGGCAGAAGACCGAACCGCGAGCAGCGGATTGGGCGAGGCAGAGGAATGTCCTGTGAGGCGGTACTCCAGCTCTTGACGAGTAATGCGGCGTCAATCGAACCGAGGCCGGTGGCCAGGTTATACGGTGCGCCCGACGCTGAGAATCCGACGGTGCCAGGCACGCTGTTATCTCCTGATAGCGTGGTGTGAAACGGATCGTCTGTCGCGCTTGCCAGCGCATACAAACGGGGATTGGCATTGCCTTGCGGCGAGCCGTGCTGACTCTCGACGACCAGAGCCATAATTCCGGCAAGAGATGGCGCCGAAGCTGAGGTCCCCGAGGCAATCCAGAACGATCCGTTCTCTGCGACAAAGTAGCCATCGTGATCGGCGGCGGTGAGCGCAACGTCGGGCACAGCCCGCATGCCATTGGCTGCGGGTGTGCTGTCGACCTCTGTTTGCCAGGACGGTTGTGCATAGATCACACTCCTGCCTCCACCTGACGCCCATAACCCCGTGCCACCGTTCGACGCGCTCTCGTTCCAGACTTCCTCGGGAATGTAGCTGAGGGCGGAGCCATAGCCTGCTGCGTTTGCGGATGACCAATATTGAGCGGCGTTTGCGCCCTCATTGAACTCTGTTCCGCCCACGCAGGTTGAGAAGGGCGAGGAACAGAGCCCATTCACGGCCGCTCGCGATCCGACGCTGGCTGTAGGTTCGGAGCAATCGGCCGCGCCTGCGTCACCGGATGCGACAAAGACGCTCATTCCCTGACTTGCAGCCTGTTCCCAAAGACTGTTGTAGAAAGCAAGCTCTGCCGCGCCCATGTCCCGCTCGCAACTGCCGTAGCTGACACTGACGACGGGGGCGGCGGCGTGGTTCACGATGTAAGCCGAAGCCAGGTCGATGCCGTCGGTGGTCGCGGTGGAAGCAGCGACAACGAGGTTTACGGTAGCTGCAGGCGCAGCGGCGCCGCTCCACTCTGCGTCGAGAGTGGATTCGTCCTGATCGTGGAGGACGAGTCCCGGATCGGCGCCGTCGAGGGTGACGGTGGGGTCGTTTGCTGGGAGACCGGCCGTGGAACGGAATGCCTCGATGTCGCTGAACTTGATGTTGCTGCGGGCCGCGATGGCGATGGAGGTGGCTGATCCGTTGGTTCCCGCAGTGAAGAGCGGGTTGAGGTCGTAGATGGTTGCAAAGTCGGCCGGGAAGAGATAGTGCGTTGCGCCGGCTGAGTAGTCGGGTTGCGCAGAGAGCGGTACAAGAGTGCGCATCTCGGAAGTGCGGCGGAAGTCGTGGAGCGAAACCACACCGGCAACGAGGCCAGATAGCACTGCGGGAATCTGCGGGTCGCTGGAGTTGGCAAGATGATCGGTTCCGCTTACGCGGTAGATGTGCAACTCGGTACGGAATGCGGAGGCGACCTGCGCGACTGAGCCGGAAAAGGCGATGAGCCTGCGTCCGGCATGGACTTCGTCGATGGTGAATCCGTGCGCTGCGAGCCAAGAATTGACTTGCGCAAGATCCGCCTCGGATGCGCCGAAACGTTCGCCGAATTCGGCAGGCGTGAGCCACTGATGATAGAGGGGAGAATGTGGATCCTGCTGGGCGGCGAGGAGCGCGTCGAGGGCGGTTTGTTGCGCGGGCGAGGAGCTGAGCACGAGCAGCAGGCGGTTGAGGCGAGTGGCAGGATTGGCGATGCCTTGGTCGAATTCCGGACGCGCCAGTGGATGGACATTGCCGCGGAGGGTGATCATCCTCGATTCGTCGACGGGGTTTGCTGTGGCGGCGATGGGCAGCGGCGCATCTGATCGTGGCGCAGTGAAGCGCAGACTTCCGCCGCAACTTGCAATGAGCAGCGCGGAGGCGAGAAGTGAGAGAGCTTTTATTTGTCGGCGCATTCGTCTTGATCGCTGAGGCGGGGACTGGCAGCGGCTCGATGCGAGCTGTGCGTGGTCTTAGCCTTTTCTCATCTATCGGCGCGGGGAGCCGTGGTTTGAGAAGTATAGGGGGGAGATTGAGGAAGGCCAACTTACGAATGTAATTTGAAAAAACTCATCTTCGCGCCGTGCGGCTGGCGAATTCTAAAAGCGGAGAACGAGCTAGCAGATACGCGGCAACTGCTCGCCGATCATGACGGGAATGACGCGGTTGGCGCCCATGGCGGTGCGGGCGACGAGCATGCGCTTGTGCTCGGCGGTGGCGTGGCCGATGCGCGCGGCGTCTTTGCCGAGCGGGTGAGCGTGGAGGATTGAGAGCACGCGGTCGGCGGCTTCGGGAGCAACAAAGAAAACCGCTTTGCCCTCGTTGGCGACGTAGACGGGATCGAGGCCGAGCAGCTCGCAGGCCGAATGCACTTCATCGCGGACGGGAAGGCTGGCTTCGTCGATGACCACGCCGACGTTTGAAGACAACGCGATCTCGTTCAGCGTGGAGGCGAGGCCGCCGCGAGTGGGGTCGCGCATGGCGTGGACGGATGCGCCCACGGCATCGAGAACCTGGGCGATCATGCCATTGAGCGCGGCGCAGTCGGAGCGGATGGGACTTTCAAATTCGAGACCTTCGCGCACGCTCATGATAGCCATGCCGTGGTCGCCCATGGTTCCGGAGACGATAATTGCGTCGTCAGGCTGCACTCGATGCGGGCCGACTTGAATGCCAATACGAAGAACGCCGACGCCGGCGGTTGTGATGTAGCAACCATCGCCGTGACCGCGCTCGACGACTTTTGTGTCGCCGGTGACGATTGTGACGCCGGCGGTCTCGGCGGATTTGGCCATCGCATCGACGATGGCGGCGAGTTGGGCGAGCGAGAATCCTTCTTCGAGGATGAAGCTTGCGCTGAGGAACTTCGGATCGGCGCCGGAGACGGCGAGGTCGTTGACGGTGCCGTTGACGGCGAGCTCGCCGATGGAGCCGCCCGGAAAAAACAACGGCTGCACGACGAATGAGTCTGTGCTGAGAGCGAGACGCGCGCCGCCGGCCTCGAGCACAGCAGCGTCGCCCAGATTTTCAAGAGCGGGATTGCGAAACGCGGGAAGAAACAGATGCTCGACGAGCTCCGAGCCGAGCTTGCCGCCGCCGCCGTGGCCCATCACGATGGTGGGATAGTCGGCGAG
>CAZVYV010000074.1:0-11124 GCA_964630985.1 uncultured Occallatibacter sp. | reverse complement strand
TCGGATTGGTAAACATCGCGCGGCGGCTGAATCACGGCCTCGATATCGGATCGAACTCGATCGGAGCGAGCACGAACTTCACCATCGGTGTGGCGGCCAATCCCGGCGTGCCAGACCTGGAGAATGAGCTGAAGCGGTTGGCCTTCAAGGTTGAGGCTGGCGCGGAATATGTCATTACGCAGGCGGTCTTCGACCTCCACCTGCTTGAGGAGTTCCTGGAACGAATCAAGACTCTTTTGGGGGACCACGGCATTCCGGTCATAGCAGGCATCTGGCCCCTGACCAGCCTGCGCAATGCAGAGTATATGAAGAACGATCTGCGGGTCGCGATGCCCGAGGAGACCATGTTGCGCATGGCGCAGGCAGATACGCCCGAAGCGGCGCGGACAGAGGGCATCAAGATCGCGCAGGAGATGCTCGCAGCGGTGCGGCCATTGGTGCAGGGCGTGCAGATAAGTGCGCCATTCGGAAATTATGAGACTGCGGCCGAGGTGATCGCAAGCGTGCTGCCGGCGGGAACAAACGGGAAGAGGTGAACGTCGATGCCATCGTTTGAAGAATCGCTCAAGAAGCTGGAAACGATTGTCGAGCAGTTGGAAAAAGGCGATCTGGCGTTGGAAGACTCGCTGAAGCTCTTTGAAGAGGGCGTGGGATTGTCGGCGGCCTGCAAGCGGGAGCTCGATGCGGCCGAGGGCAAGGTGCAGATGTTGGTGAAGCAGCGCGACGGGTCGCTAAAGCCGGAACCGTTCCTGACGGACAAATCCTTGTAAGCCTGCTTTTTCAAATCCAGGCAATCCTCAATCGACTTTAACGGACTTTGTTTGCGCGCCGATCTCCGCGGCAAGCGCGAGCAAGGCCTCATCGCTGCCACGGGCTGCGGCCAGTTGCATTCCGCCGCGTGGGCTTGGGATTGCGATGGCCGGAACGCCGGCCAGGCTAAAGGGCGCCGTGTAACGCAGCAGGCGCGAGCGGGTCTGGCTGTGGTCGGCTCCAACCGCCAAACGCGCGACGGGGATCGATGGCAACAGAATAAGCTGGTGCGCGGCAAAGAGCTCATCCATGTGCGCGCGAAACGCCGCGTGGCGCTGGCGCAATGTCGAAACTTCGCCGGAAGTCAGGCCGGCGCCCCACTTGAGTCTGTCGCGGACGGCCGGCTCAAAGCGGTCGAAGTTGCCGGCGTGGAGGCTCGCAGCTTCAGAGGCTTGGATGGGCGCGAAGATCTCAACAGCTTCCCTCCACCATTCCGTGTCAATGACTCGACCCTCGAGTCCGAGAGTCTGAAGAGTTCGGATCACGGCGCGAAAGCCGGCGACCACGTCCGGCTCGCAATCGTGAAGAAAACTGTCGGCGACATAAGCGAAGCTGGTAAAGCGGCGGGTTGGGGTGATTTGCGCCGGCGCAAAAGGGGTGGCAAGAAACGGGGCGTCCTCGAGATCGCGAAAGAGCCAGCCGAAAGTGTCGAACGATCCCGCGAGATGAGCGCCGCCGCGCCAATCACCGCGACCAAGCGTCGCGCGATATCCGGCGAGGCCGCAGAGAGCGGCGGGCGCGCGGACCGATCCTCCAGTGTCAGTACCGATGGCGGCCACAGCCGAGCCCTCCTGCACGCTTGCCGCAGCGCCGCTCGATGATCCGCCCGTAAGCGCGCCGGGGTCGCGAGGCTGTGCACAGTCGCCATATTCGGGATTCTCGCCCGTTATTCCGTAGGCCAGCGGGTGCAGGTGGGATTTGCCAACGATGACTGCTCCAGCCGCGCGCAGCTGTTTCACGAGCCATGAGTCGTGCGCGGCTTTACCGTTGCGGTCCCTGTAGAAATGAACGCCACAACTTGTGGGGGTGCCGGCCAGATCGAAACAGTCTTTTACCGAAATCGGCAGACCCCAAAGTGCTGGCCGACCGTCACCGAAGGGGCCACCTGTTGAATGGGGCATGGATTCGGCGCGGGACGCTTCCGCGCGTGTCCACTCTGCGTCCTGCCAAAGATAAGTATTGTGGCCGGCGTTTCCATTGCTGTTCTCGAGCGCGGATTCGGCGAGTTGCGATGGGCTTTGAGATCCGACCGCAAGCGCAGCGCGAAGATCGCGGACGGTCCACGAGGGAGCGGTCATAACGCCATTCTAGAGGCCGCCAGTGAACCCGACACCTTTGCCGCAAAGACTGCCACCGTGAAAAGCTGAAGGGCGGCTCGTTAGGGCCGCCCTTGGTATTGGAACAACGCATTGATCAGAAGTCCAGATGCAGTGACATTTGGATCTGGCGCGCGCTGCCGATGGTGTGCTTGGTAATGCCGAGGCCGGATGGAGGATTGTAGAGCGTATCTCCTCCCACGGGCACGTTGTTGAAGCCCGCATTCTGATTCACGTTGTTTTGGGGAACGTCGAAGCTCGACGTGTTGGTCAGGTTGTACACATCGAATGTGTAGTGCAGGCTGTATGGCTCGTGAATCATCAGGTCCTTCACCAGAGAGGCATCGGCGCGCCGCTGCCAGGACTGGCGGAAGATGTTGCGTTCGCCGGTAATGAAGTTGGTCTCATAAGTGTCGCCGTTCGGAACGCCCATCGTGCCCTGCGGGATGAGTGGAAGCGTAAAGCAACTGGCTTTGAGCGCCGCGCCCTGACCGGTATTGATGTTGTAGAAAGCGCCATTCTGGCCCGTCAGCGCGTTCTTGCGATTGCAACCCGGAGCAAGCGGAACGATCGGGTTAGTAATTCCATTGAACGTGCTGTAGTAAATGCTGCCTACAGCCCCTGAGTAATCGATCATGCTGTACGGCTGGCCACTCTGGATAACCGCAACGCCGTGAATGGCCCAGCCATCGACCACTTTGCCCGCCAGGGTATCCTCGCTCAGGAATTTTGGGAAAGTGTAACCGTAAGTGAAATTCAGAACGTGGGTGCGGTCGAAATCGGATGATCCGTATCCGCTGCGCAGATTGGCTGGATTGTTGCCGTTGTAGAACAGGCCCATTCCGCTCTGCTCGTCGGTAGCGTGCGAATAGGTATAAGAAACTCCCGCTGTGATGCCGTGGCTCAATCGTTGTTCAAGGTGCGATTCCAGCGCGTTGTACATTGCAATGCCGGCTGCGGTGTATGCCTCAGACTCTGACGAGTAACCGATGTAGGGCACGCGAAGATCCACGTTGCCGCCCTCATAGTTGTTCAACATGGTGCCGTAGCTGCAATTGGTTTCCGTGGGATCGTTCACGCATTCAGGGAAGAATGTGTTCGGATCAAGCACGGTATAGCCGTAGCTGTAAGACTGGGAGACCGATGTACCGTCGGGAAACACCTTTCCGCCGGGATGGGTGGGACTGCCAGGTGTGGCAATTTGAGCCTGGTTAAAAGGGATGGGGATGACCTGGTGGCGGCCAAGATTGCCAACGTAGCCGATCTCAACCATCAGATCGTTACGCGGTTGATACTGGACGTTAAGCGTAAAGTTCATGCTGTAAGGCAGCTTGTTGGCGCGGTTGTAAACACCGAGTGTGTACGGCTGGCCGCTGTTGTTCGCACCGACGGTGCCGTCAATAATTGCCGCAGCGTTCGGAAGATAATTTGCAATGTCGGAGGCCTTGGGATTCGACGGTGGCGCGGATCGCGTCGGTCCCCAAGGGGTGGCAAGGTTGTAGGACGAGTTGTCGACGGCTCCTGTGATTCCATTCCCGCCGCAGATCGGGACGTAAAACAGGTAGAGATAGGTCGGATTGGCAGCATTGTAGGAAGAGCTGTAGGGGCAGTGCTGCTGCGAGACAAAGGGTTCAGTCTGCGAGGAGCCGAAGGGACCGCCATCGATTTCGCCTGCGGCAAAGCCCGGCGAGAAGTAGGTGAAGAGCTCGCCGCGATCGTAGTAGAAACCGCCGCCAGTACGGACCACGAATTTTGAGTGGAAGATGGCTGGCTGCCAGGCAATACCGAGACGTGGAGCGATGCCCCACTGGCGGCCTGTGAGCGTAGTCTTGCTCACGCCCTGGGTTCCGTTGGCGTTGTTGCCCGCAATGATAAAGCCGGAGCCCGTGATGGTGTCAGAGGCGGCGTTGTAGCTGTATTGCTTCGGATCGAAGTTAAAGATGTTACCGTATTTCTCCGTCAACCCGCCGTCCCAGTCGTAACGGACGCCGAGGGTGATGCTGAGAGTGGGCTTCGCCTGAAACTTGTCCTGCACAAAGAGCCCAGTTTCGTTCGAGCGATAGTACCGGTCGGCGTTGCCCTGAAGAAATGAGGTCGCTGTAAAGAGCTGCGTGGTGTAAGGAGTGACCCAGTTATTGGCGAACGTGACAAAGTCCGGTGTGTCCAGATTGCCCGTCCCGGTGCGATGGTCGATCGTATTCAACTGCGTATAAGAGTAGCTGCCGCCAAAGCTGATGGAGTGGCGTCCCTTTGCCCAGATCGCCGTGCCGGAGGGCATGATCCGGTTCTGAAACATGCCGGTGTTTGATCCCTGGTATTCGGAATCTGGACCAATGGCCAGCGAGGGAAACAGTAGGCCGTAGAGCGGGCCGCCGGGCGAGTCGAATTGATCGCCGAGGGCATCGTTGATGGTGACGCCGGGAAAATAGTTGCCGAACGCCGAGCTCATCCCGACCTGCGAAGGGGAGAAGAGCTGGTCGTTCGTGGCATATGCCTTCTCGCGCAAAATCCCAACCGTCTCAGAAATGCTCAGATCGGATCCGATTGTCTGCACATTGTTAATTGAGCCGACTTGGGAGCCCGTGTCCATCTTCGCGGTGAAGCCGGGGACGTTCGAGTAGGCGTAAGGCGAGGTGTTGGGATCGTGCTGATAGTAGTATTTGGCGGCCAGGACGTCTTTACCGCTGATGTTCCAGTCCAGATCGGCGATCGCCTGATCGGATGTGAAGCGCGCAGTGCCGGGCAGAAATGCGTTGTAGGGCGAAAAGACATTAGGAGTCCCGGGAGCATTCTGGTTCGGGACCAGCCATTTTCCAGGCTCGCCAGGGACCGACGGCAGGTTAAAAAGCGCGAGGCCGATCGGGTTTGAACTCCAGTTGCCGGAACTGACCGTGACGCCGGTTGTGCCTTCGTTTGTGGTCCAGTTGTTGTTGGCAATGTCGGCAAGACCGGCGGGAGTGCGGTTCGAATCGCTCAATCCAGGAGGGACGACAAGCAGCTCATCGCCGGTTTCATCGTCCGAAATATGCAGGTGCTGATAGCTGACAAATCCGAAAAGTTTGTCCTTGATGATCGGTCCGCCAAAGGTCCCGCCCGCTACGTAGCGGTGCAACTGGGGATTCTTATAGGCGGAGGGTATATTGTCATCCTTCTTGAAGAAGAAGGGCGCAGCGTTGAGAAAGTTTGTTCCGCGGTGCCCATAGACCGATCCGTGGATCTGGTTCGTTCCCGACTTGGTACTCATGTCGATGTGCGCGCCGCTGTCGGATCCTTGCTGCGCGTCGTACATCGAGGCGTTCACACGAACTTCCGCGATGGATTCAGGCGCGGGTGTCGGGATGGCATTGCCGATGGCCAAATAAACAGAAGAGGCGCTTGGAATTACGCCTCCGGCCGCGTTGTTGGCTTGGCCAGTGTTGTTCACGATCCGGAATGAATCCACTTGGCTTGTGCTCTTGCCGTTGAAGAGATTGCTGGCGTCGACGCCGTTCAGAAGGAAGGCGTTTGATGTATCGCGCTGGCCATTGGCCCAGATCGGCGCATTGCCTAGACCGGAATTCGCACCGGTGCCCCCGGGCAGCTCGGCGTCAACACCGGGAGAAAGAATTGCCAGCCCGGTGAAGCTTCCGGTGGGTAAGGGTACGCTGTCGATCTGTTGCTGCTCCATCACGTAGCCGTTCGTGGTATCGACGGCGTTCATCAGCGGCGCGGCTTCCACTTCGACGGTGGTGCTGGCCTGGCCAACCTTCAAAATGACATTCAACGTAGCCGTGCGGTCGGCCTCCACGGTGATGTGTGGCGTCTTCTGCGCCTGGTACCCATCTGCTGTGTAAGTGAGCGTATACGTTCCAATGGGCAAATTTACAAAGGTGTATTCGCCCTGGTCGCTCGTTTTGGTTGTGCGAGTCACCGAAGTCTGCTCGTGGGTAAGAGAGACCGTGACGTTTGGAATTACGCCGCCAGAAGCGTCTGTGACCTCACCGGTGATACCGCCGAGTGTTTGTTGAGCTCGAAGAATGCCACTACACAGCACCGCGGCCGCCGCGACCGCAAGCAGGCCGGAAATCGAGAAAGAAGACACACGCTTGAAACGCTTCAAAGGACTGACCTCGAAATAGAAATTTCCCCCTGAAACCTGGGGGATTCAATGACCGCTGAAATAGTTTTGAAATCTCGAGTTTCTTGAGCGTTGAATTGCTACGCGGGAGATTGCTTGAAAGCGCGACCCGCGATGGTTGAATGGCATTTCCTGCTCGCGCTGCAGGTTAAAGAAATATTAATTGCCGCCGCATAAAGTTCACGTAAGGAATTTTGGTGCAGCAGGGCGGATAAGGGAGGGCTTTTCCACAACACATCACACAACTTGGGCTCTTCTTCGCCGCAGTGCGTACCAGGCTAGCCCGGCAGTAATGTATGCAAGATAAAGGTACGGAATCCGCGCGTGAACAATGTCCTCGGCGGAGTTGAGGTCGAAGACCGCGATCATCAAGATGACGGCAACCGTGAGGGCGCTAACGATCGCGAGAACAAGAGAGTGCTGCCCGACGGCACGTCGCGCGAAGGGAAGCGCCAGGGCAACCAGTGCATACGCGGTGAGGAAGCCGAAGACGGAAAGCGACCCCAGCAGGTCATACATCGTCGATCCGGTATCGCCGAGGAGCGCCATGGCCGTCGTGACGGCGAACATGAGCGCGATAGACAAAACCACAGCCGCTCCGGGCGTTCCGTGGCGTGGGCTGGTTCTTTGCAACCCTGTGGGCAGCAATCCGTCGTGCGCCATGCGCAGCAATACGCGCGCGGCAGCGGTGGCACAGGCGAGCACGCACGCGAACATGCTGACGAACGCGCCGCAGTCGATTGCGATGCCCAACGGCGAAACGTGGGCTATTGCGGCGAGCATGTGCAGGGGGCTCGTCGAACTTGAGAGCGCCGCAGCCTGGCCGCGGAATCCGAGCACCTCGGAATATGCGCAGAGCATGAAGAATCCGCCTGCCAGGAGCGCGCACTGCAAGACGGCGCGCGGAATGGTGCGCAGCGGATCGCGCACCTCGCCGCCCAGCGTGGTTGCGCCTTCAAAGCCGACAAAGCTGAAGATGGATAGCACCAAAGCGGGTCCGAGGCCGCTGAATGAAACGCCCGAAAGCCGGAATTGACTTCTATCGAGTTGAAGCCCGATGTGTACCGGAAGCAGAACGAGAACGATGAGAATGAGACCGACAGAGACGGCTTCAATCCACAGCATGACTTCGGCGGAAAGCTTGACGTCGCGGTAGGCGATGAATCCGGCGACGGCGCAAACCACAGCCAACGTGGGAATGGCAGGCGGCGCCCAGTGGAAGAACTGCTCGGAGAGAACGGTTGCATAATAGAGCGCGCCGCCAGCCACTGATGCGCCCGTGGCGACGTAAGCGAGCAGCAATCCCCAAGCAGCGGCGACGCCGAATGCCGGCGGTAGCGTGTTCGCAGTGTAGGTGTAGAGCGAACCCGGCGAAGCGCTCAGGCGCGCAAATCGGCTGATGCAGAATCCGACCAGCAGCATGGAGACGGTGGCCAGAAGATAGACGAACCAGGTGGCGTTGCCGGCATATGCGAAGACAAGCGGAATAGTGAGGCACGCTGACGTGCTGGGCGCCATGGCGGAAACGGACTGAGCCAGAGTCTCAATGGGGCCGAGGACGCCCTTGCGCAGGCCGTAGCTTCCCGCGGCGTTGTCCTCCGCATACACGTTTCGCTCAGTGGTCGTGGTCCTGGTCACGGCTACGCCTCTTGCTTCTAAAGCTAACGCTCGACGGTGGCGTCGATCGTACCATGTGGTTCATCGATGGGCACGAAGATATGGTTGGGATTGTCCTGGCCGTAGGGGCTTAGATCCGCGAGCAAGTGATGCAGGTTGGGCATGGAGAGATGAATGCGCGCAATCTCAGGCGCGGCTTCGATCGCGGCCTTGCCCATATCGAAGAGCGTGTGCTGCACGCTCATGCTGTTGTGGTCGGCAAATGTTTTGAGCAGCGCGGCAACAATGCGTTCGCGAGCCTGCGCGTAGTCCGGTGCCGCGGCCGAATAATCCCAAGTGACGGTCGCGCGGGTACCGAGAATGCGATCAGTGGCCGGTTTGAGCGTGGTCAGCTTGTCGACAACGTACCCGGTGAATGCCGATTTCGTGGTTTTGAGAATCGTTAGTCCATCGACGCCGGACCGGATCGACCACTCCCGCCCCTGGTCCCTCACGGCACGCACAGTCTGAAGTTCCGGGCCGCCGAGCTTGAATGTAGTGGCTTCGGCCACGCCGCTGGTTGTCAATCGCTCCCATGCGCGCGACTCGACTTCAACCAAAACGCCGGAGATTTGCGCATTGTTGGTGAGAAAATAGTCGCCCAGTTCCATGGAAAAAGCTTCGATGGTCGAGGCTTTCGACCTTCGAGCCACGGAATAGACGGTGTTTTTCATCGTATCCGTGGGCAGCACTTTGCTGTTGTCGGCTTCGGTGTAACTGGCGTCAAAGTCGCCCTCGAGCATCACCTGAACCGTCCACTCGTCGAAAAGATGCCGGTCGCTCAGACGCGTGATCCGTGAGAGGCGCACGCGGGATTTTCCGTATCGATTGTCTCCCAACCTCGCCATTCGTCAACTTCCTCTGTAGGTCGTGTAGCTGTTGTCGCTCAACAGCAATGGCAAATGGTAATGCGCATTGCCGTCGCAGGTGAATGTAATCGCAATCTCCGGATAGATACTGGCTCGCCCCATCCGCGCGAAGTATGGGCCGGTGTCGAAAACGAGGCGATATGGCCCGGAAGAGGCGTCTTGCGTCAGGTCGCGGCAACGGCCGTCTGCATCGGTCACGCCAGTGGCTACTTTAATCCAATCGCCGGGCGCATCATGTGCGCGCTCGGCCGCATCGCCGTGTGCAGAGATCTCAATCCAGCCGCCGCCCGCAAACTTTTCGAGACGCACCGCAATTCCCGCGGCGGGCTTGCCGAGCGCCGTATCCAATACGTGGGTTGAAATATTGCTCATTCGACCAACCACTTTCCTAGACGGATTTGCATGATTTGACGTTGCTGTTCCGCCGCCTCGCGCAACTCGGATTCTCGATCGCTCGCCAGGCGCTTCTTGAGAATGGTAAGCATCTCGGCGGCGCTTTTGCCAGTAGCGCAGACAATATACGTGAAGCCGAAGCGCTCTTCGTAGCGTTGATTGTCTTCCGCGAGCTCCGCCAAAACCAATTCATTTGCCGCGCGGACTGAGAGTTGTTCCTTGCGGGACCATGCGGCTGATCTTTCCACGGGGTCGTGTGACGCGCGTTCGGTAACGAGCGCGGGCTTGCGCTCGCCGATGCGCGGATGACATGTGAACGCCTCCAACCAATCGGGCTCCTGCATCGTGCTCCACACGCGGTCAGCGGCTTGGCTGAGCGCCCATACGCTCGCGATGGGGCGCTGCGCCAACATCGCATGAGCCCATCGTTTTGATCCGCAGCAGGCGAGCATCGCTTCCAGTGCCGCGGAGTCTCCGGCTGCATTCCATGCCGCAAGCGTAATATTCACGATCGCAATCCCTCCGGGCGAAGCAAGAGCAGGAATTCGTCGAGGAGATTCACGGTCACCCGGCCCCGATATTCGGCAGTGGAACGAATGTCGTTGATCGGCTTGATTTCGGCGAGCAGTGCCCGGTGCGCCGATTCTGTCGTTTCGCGCGTAATGGGTTGGCCGAGAAGAGCGGCTTCAGTTTGCCAAAGGCGTGTTGGGAAGGGCGCCAGGCTTGCCGCTCCGATGCGAACCTCGCGGACCACATCTTTCTCAAGCAGGGCCGTTGCTCCAAGCGCGACCTTGGCGATAGCCATAGCGCGGCGTGTTCCAACCTTCCGCAGGTATCGAATGTGGCGTGCAAAACGGCGCGGCAGATGAATGGCGTAGAGAAGCTCGTCGGGCGAGAGAACATTGCGCTTGTATCCGGTGTGAAAAGCAGAGTAGGGAATTCGGCGGTGGCCTCGCACGGAGATGATCTCGATTTCGGCGTCGTAGGCGAGTAGAGCGGGCGAAGAATCCGCGGCCGGCGAGCCGTTGACGAGATTGCCGCCGAGCGTCGCGCGGCTCTGGTTGGCAACGGAGCCGATCCAGCTTGCAGCTTTGGCGAGCAACGGAAGCTCCGCGGCGATGACGGCGTGTCGGCGCAGGTCGAGGAATGTAGCAGCGGTCCCGATAACAACACTCTCCGGCGTGACCTCAATTGTGCGCAGATCGGGAATGCCCCACAGGCTGACGAGTTTGGGAGAGTCCAGGCGGCCCGCGGAGAATGCGACCATCAGCTCCGTGCCGCCGGCAATCGGCGTCCATGCTCCGGGCTCGGCGGCAAGCAACTGGAGCACCGCGCCGAGATCGCCCGGCGCGACGAGATCGTGCATCGCAGCGTTACCGCGCACGGCGTGTCTCCTCCAGGATTGATTCGGTTGCGGTCCCTGGACCTGCTGCAGCAACAGTCGCGGCGACCGATTCAAAGATCCGCATGAATCCTGTGCAGCGGCAAAGATTGCCGGCGAGCGCCTCGCGAATCTGAGGCATGCCGGGGTGAGGATTCTGCTCGAGAAGCTGTGCTGAGGCCATCAACATCCCAGGGGTGCAGATGCCGCACTGCGCGCCTCCGTGCTCAAGAAACGCTATCTGCAATGGGTGCAGTTTGCCATCGAGGGCCAGGCCCTCCACTGTTTGTATTTCCGCGGCTTCGGCCTGCAACACCGGAATCAGGCAACTGTTCACGAGTTCGCCATTCATGCGCACGGAACAGGAGCCGCACTCGCCTTCGCCGCATCCCTCTTTGGTCCCGGTTAATTGCAGATCCTCGCGCAGTACGTCGAGAAGGCGCTTCATCGGCGGAACCTTCACAGTTCTCGTATTGCCATTCACGCGGAATCGAATCGCCGGCCACCCTTCGCTCGAAATCGCCTGCCCGCTCTTGCTCATCGCGTCGTCGTCTCTTCCGCCGGCTGAGCCGCGACGAGACC
>CAZVYV010000073.1:0-11158 GCA_964630985.1 uncultured Occallatibacter sp. | reverse complement strand
GCCGGACGGCGCAGGGCTTGAAAAGGACGCGAATGGAAACGTCAGCAGGAACTATTGAGATTATACAGTGATCGGTGACCGTGGACAGCTCGCCAGGCTCGCAAGTGCCAAACCTGGCTGCTCTCTCGTCTCTGCCGTCCACTCCCTGCTTCTTACTGTCTGCCGTCCGGTGGTCTTTGACCCCTGACACTTGATCCCTGTTTTCAATGCGCAGGTGCCGGTTGCGGCTGCGGCGCATCCACGCCTCCGGGTTGGTTCGTGCCCGAGCTGTCAGGGGGCGGCGCCGGTATGCCCGACTTCACGTTGTAGGCATCGATAATGGCCTTCGTGATATCGGTCTGTGGCACCGCATAGAGCACCATTGCGTTCTGCTGATCGCCCGCATCGAGCACGAGAGTGTAGCCCTGCTTCTGCACGTAATCGGTCATCAGCGCGCCTACCTTGACTGCCACGCCATTGATCAACTGCTGCATGTCGCCCTGGAAGTCGCTCTGCGCGTCCTGTGTATCGCGGTCCATCTGTTTCTTCTTTTCGTCGATGACGCGGGCGCGGCTGATGCGCTCCGCTTCGCCGAGTTGAGGGCCCTGATCCTGCAACTGCTTGGTCAGGGTGTCGATCTGGTCGGAGAGCGTCTTCAACTGCTGGCGTTTGGGGTCGTATTTCTTCTGCAAGTCAGCGAAGTCGCGCTGAAATTCGTTGGTCTGGCTCACGGCTGCCTGAAAGGCGATGACCGCGACTTTGGCTGGGCCGGTGGAAACGGCCGCACTTGGTTTTTGCGCAGCTGGGGCGGATGTCTGGCCGACGCCTGGTATCACTGATGCCGCGACCAACAAAAGGGAGAAAAATGGCAGACGCTTCATGCGATTCGACGACTCCTTCGGATTTCCCACGTGCCGGTCTCGCCGGCGCGGCAGCCTCGGAGCCCATCATCTCCTGGGTCGTCTTCGAGGCTCCGGTCCGGCCTGAAACGTGCTCACAAAGCATGCGCACCGTGGCATCGCCGGGAACTAGACGCGATTATAGGAGCCTGAATTCGGAGCGTCAATCCGCTCTCCTAGAACGTCGTCGAGACGGTCAGCCTGAACGTCTTGCGCGGCTCGCGGAAGATGTTCTGCGCGCCATAGGCCTCGATGGATTCCTGGTAGCTGTAGTCGCCCGCGCCGCCCGGCGGGAACATCGCGCGCGTGATCAACTCTGCCGAGCAGCTCAACTGCTTCTGGCCCTGGTTCACGTCGTTGCAGAAGGGCGTCTCATACAGCCGGAGCGGGTTATAGGCATAGTAAAGGCGGAAGGGAGCATTGATAATCGGCATGATAACCGAAAGCTCACCTCCCAACGACATGCGAGGTACGAAATTGGTACCCGCAACGGGGTGAATATCCTGGCGGAAACCGACCTGTGAACCCGGGATGCCGCCTTGGCACGATCCGTTGTTATAGACCGGGCAGCCATAGAGCGGAGCGGTCAGGCTGGCAAAGCCCTGGGGACTTTGCTTCAACTGCCCGTGATTGGTCGCCACATCGATGCCGAAGTCATCAAAGACCGAGAACATGAATGGTCCGACGACTGGGATGCGGTACTCCAGGTTGGTGGTCAGATTGGAATCGCCGCCGATGGAGGCGATGCCGTAGACCGGCAGCGGCACCTGGATGCACTGGTTGTCTTGCGGATTGGTTGGGTCGCGGGGAACGCAACTGCCGTCGGGATTGGTGAGCTGGAAGTTGATCCGGCTGGGCACATAGCCGTAGGGCGTGGCGCCGCGGACGTCAAAGCCGCGTAACTCCTGCTCGCCACCGGCGAAGAAGCGGTTGTTGGGAGGAGCCACCTCGCCGCCATAGCCCTGGATATAGCCCAACTGCGCGCGCACGGCCAGTACGTTGCGCCCTTCCTTTGAAAACCTCAGGTAGTGCATGGGAATGAACTGCTTGTATGCCACCACCGGGTTGACATAGCGGACGCTGCCCCAAATGCCGGCCGTCTGGACAAACACCGTGTATTGCTTGCCTTCGCGCGGGCGGTACGGATTGCTCACCGTGTCGTAGGAATATGTCAGCGCGAGATTACTATTGATGATTCCCGCCAGCGGATTCGATCCCTCCACGCCGGAACGGAAGGCGATGGTTTGGAAGAAGGTCGACGAAGCCGTGCTGAAGGCCGTGATGGTCGACTTGGTCCACGAATAGGTCATGCCCACGCGCTGAAAGGCATGTTTCCTCAGCGGATAGCTGAGAGAGAAATTGAGGCCGTCAGACCCCACGTTGTAGTTCTGCGTCAGTGACCGCTCCGCGGCGGACAGATTGACCGACGCGCCGGTTGTAGCCTCATAGTTCTTGGCCGCGTTGTAGTCCTGTTTGTTGTTGAAAATCTGGAATCCCATATTCATGGGACGATTGCGGAAATACGGCTGCGTAAAGCCAAACAGGAATGTACGGGCGACGCTGCCCAGGTTGGCCTGCAGGCTCAGCGTTTCTCCCAATCCCAAAAAGTTGTTGGTTGAGTAATTCAGTCCCAGGAAGGCGCCGGAGAGCCCGCTGACGCCGCCATTGAGGCCGATGGAGTTTTTGCCCTTCTCTTTCACCTTCAAAAGCAACTCGACTGTGCCGTTATCCGGGTCCTGGTGGGCTTCGGAGTCCTGATCCACCTTCAACGGCTCGAAATATTCGAGCTGATTGAGTCGCAGCAGGCTGTACTCCCACAGTTGCGAGTTGTAAACCGAACCCTCGTCAAGCAACAGTTCGCGGCGGATGACTTTGTCGCGAGTGATGGTGTTGCCGGTGAACTCAATGCGCGAGACGAAGAACTGCTTGCCCTCGTCGATGTCGATATCCATTGAGACGGTCTTCTTTTGGTCGTCGTACGTGATCTTGGGGATGGCGCCGAAATTGATGTAGCCCAGGCCGCCGTAGGCCTTCTTCAGGTTGTCGAGCCCCTTGGCGACTTCCGTGGCGCTGAACCAGTCGCCGTCCTTGATGGGGAAAGTGCCACGCAACGCCTTCTGGTTGTTGATCTGCTTGTTGCCCGTGAACGTGATGGTCCCTAGGCGGTAGCGGCCGCCTTCTTCAATGGTCATCGAGATGTCAATGCGCTTGCCGGTACGGGGCCTGAAGGTGAACCAGTTGAGGCCGCCCTCGTCGCGAATCTGGGTCTTGGGCTGTTCCACGGCGGCGTTGGCATAGCCCTTGTCGCGGTAGGCCTGGCGAACCCGCTCAGTATCTTCCTCGAGCTTCGAGGAATCGTACGTCTGGGGAAACAGGTCCTCAAAGACGATCGAATACGGAATGCCGATCGGCTTCAGGTTCTTCATGGCGCGCCGCAGGTCGAGGGCGTTCAAATGTTGATTGCCCACGAAGCTGATCCTGCCCACCTTCACCACCGGGCCTTCTTTGATGTTGAACGTAACCTGCACCGAAGCCGGTGGAACGGTCTTGACGTCGGTTTTGATCGTTGCGAACTGGTGGCCGTGAGCGGCGAGCAGTTCCTTGATGACGTTTTCGGCGTGCTGGATCCGGGTGGGGTCGTACTGGCTCTCCACCGACAGCCCTACCTTTTCCTTTTTGAAGGCATCCAGGATGTCGGAGTTGGTGACCGAATTATTGCCCTTGTAGATGATGTCGCGAATCGTTGGCTTCTCGCGGACAAAAACATCAAGGATGATCCCCTTCTCTGAGTCCTCGCGCTCGATGCGCAGATCCTCGAAGTAGCCGGTATTCCAGAGGGAGTTGAAGTCGCGCTCGATTGAGATCGGGTCGTAGATGTCGCCCGGATGAGTAAACATTCGAGCCAGGATGGTTTCCTTCGGAATGCGCCGGTTGCCGATGACGCGAATCTGGTCGACGGAGTCGGACGACTGCGCAATGGCTGCGCCGGCGCTTGCCACCAGGACCGCCAGAATGAGGAAGCGCGCCACGCGTCCGATAACGGAAGCGGCGCCGAAGAAAGTGTGCCTGATCTTCACCGGGTCTGAGCCCTGCGGCGAGCACAAATACTCTTTCTTGCCATTGTTCGGGTTCACAGGAAGAATTTGCACACCCTCATTCGCTGAATATCCGGTCCTTCGTCGGAGATTCTGATCGTTCCTTCAGGAAAGATCGATTCTACAGGACCGTGCCCACCCTCCCCAAACTGAACGGGGTCCCCAGCGACAGGTCATCGTTGCTGGGGTGGTAGCTTCCCGGGGCCCCAACGACGAGTCTTCGCCGTGGGGACCAAACTGGAAGCGCCGCGCCCGGTTCCGGCCATAAATTTTCTGCCGCGTTCGCCGCCTGAGATCGAGTGAAATCCTTTTTGAAATCCATCTCACAGTTTACCGGACCTGGGCGGCCTGCCGTGCCCTTGGCGGTATGCCACTTAGACGCGCTTCGCGTCATGAGGACAGCCTCTCTCGAGCATCCGTTTTCAAGGTCCGAATCTTTTTCCGGGGCAACGGAGTCTCATGAAGGGGGGCTCCTGTTCGATTCACGAACTTGCCACGCTCGTTCTCATCGTCCTTCTAGATCAGCTACCATAGTATGTTCATTGAAACGCTTGGCCGGAGTGACATTTTGGTGCGGCCCAGCGAGGTGCCCGAGAGCCGGCGCGCACCGCAATCAAGCTCAAAACCGGCCCCGTTATGCGGCTGCGGTTAATGGCAAGCCATTGGTTGGCTCGTGCACCGCCAGATCGCCGGCCGAGGAGCGAATACCAGCCCTATGATGTGGATTGTCCGGCTTGCGCTGCGGCGGCCATATACTTTTGTCGTCTTCGCGCTGCTGATTTTGATTCTTGGCGCCTACAGCATCGAAACGATGCCTACGGACATCTTTCCCAACATCGATATCCCGGTGGTCACGGTGGTGTGGCAATACGCTGGTCTCTCGGCGGATCAGGTTGCGAACCGCATTGTGACCAACGCCGAGCGTGGCATGACCACCACGGTCAACGATATCGACCACATCGAATCGCAGTCGTTGGTGGGTGAGGGGATCATCAAGATCTTCTTCCACCCCAACGTGAATATCGGCCAGGCCGTGGCGCAGGTGACCGCCATCAGCCAGGTGCAGTTGCGCTCTCTGCCGCCGGGAACCACGCCGCCTTTCATCATCCAGTACAACGCCTCCAGTGTTCCGATTCTGCAACTCGGGATGTCCGGGCCGGGCCTGGATGAGACGCAGTTGAATGACATCGCCACGCAAACCATCCGTATTCAACTGGCCACCGTCGAAGGCGCCCAGACGCCGTTTCCATTCGGCGGCAAGCAACGCCAGATCCAGGTCGACCTCGATCTCAACGCCCTCCAGGCCAGGGGACTATCGCCCTCCGACGTGGTTACTGCCATTTCCAATCAAAATGTGATCGCTCCCTCCGGCACCATCAAGCTCGACCGCTATGAGTACCAGGTGGAGTCGAACTCGGCGCCTTCGCTCGTCGATGCTTTAAACAACCTGCCCATCAAGACAGTGAATGGGGCGGTGGTTTATATCGGCGATGTCGCGCACGTGCGCGACGGCAGCCCGCCGCAAACCAACATCGTCCGCGTCGACGGCCGCCGCGCCATCATGATGAACGTCATGAAGACCGGATCGGCCTCGACGCTGGACATCATCGCCAATGTGCGCAGAATTATCGCCAGCCCAAGCTTGAAGGGCCAACTGCCGCCGCAGCTCAAGATCGTGGCGCTCGCTGATCAGTCGATCTTTGTGCGCAGCGCCATCAGCGGCGTGGTCCGCGAAGGCATCATTGCAGCCTGCCTGACCGCCATCATGATCCTGGTCTTCCTGGGCAGCTTCCGCTCCACCGTAATCATCGCGGTCTCGATTCCACTTTCGATTCTCTGCTCGATCATCTCGCTCTACGCGCTGCACGAAACCATCAACATCATGACCCTGGGCGGCCTGGCGCTCGCCGTCGGCATCCTGGTCGACGACGCGACCGTGGAGATCGAAAACATCAACCGCAATCTGGAAGCGGGCAAGGAGATCGAGCAGGCCATCCTGGATGGCGCCGCACAAATTGCTACTCCGGCTCTGGTTTCCACCCTCGCCATCTGCATCGTCTTTGTGCCCATGTTTCTGCTCAGTGGCGTAGCGCGCTACCTCTTTGTTCCCTTGGCCGAAGCGGTGGTCTTCGCCATGCTGGCCAGCTATCTGCTCTCCCGCACCATTGTGCCGACGATGGCCCGCTACATGCTAAAGGAGCACGACGACGCCGAGGTTCACAAGAAACAGGTGAGCCGCAATCCCTTCGTCCGGTTTCAGTTGGGTTTCGAGAAGCGCTTTGAGGCTTTCCGTAAGGGATATCTGCGGATACTTACCTTCTGCGTCGATCACGCTGGCGTTTTCTTAATCGCTTTTCCGGCTTTTGCCATCGGTTCACTGGGGTTGACGCCGTTCCTCGGGCAGGACTTTTTCCCTTCCGTTGATTCCGGCCAGTTCATGATTCACATGCGCGCGCATCCCGGCACGCGCATCGAAGAGACTGCCGCGCTCTGCGACCACGTCGAGGCGACGATCCGCCAGGAGATTCCATCGAAGGAGTTGGTTACGATTCTGGACAACATCGGCTTGCCCTACTCTGCGCTCAACCTCTCCTACTCCACCTCGGCGCCGGTGGGCGCGTCGGATGCGGATATTCAGGTGCAGTTGAGCAAAGACCATCATCCCAGCGAGGCCTACGTCGACCGTCTGCGCGAAGTGCTGGCCCGCGACTATCCGGGTGTGACGTTTTACGTTGTGCCGGTCGACATCGTCACCCAGATTCTGAATTTCGGGCTGTCGTCGCCCATTGACGTACAAATCATCGGCCCCAATCTCTATGCCAATCGCGCGCTGGCGGAGCGCATGCTCAATGAGGTCCGCTATGTTCCCGGAGCGGCCGACGCGCGTATCCAGCAGCCGTTCAACTATCCCAATTTCACGGTGAACGTTGACCGCACGCGCGCCGCAAGCACCGGACTGACCGAGCAAAATGTTGCCCAGAGCATGCTGGTAGCGCTCAGCGGCAGTTTCCAGACCAGTCCGAACTTCTATCTCGATCCGCGCAATGGAGTCTCGTACAACATTGCCATTCAGGCGCCGCAGTACCGGCTGGACACAATGTCGGAGTTCCAAAGCTTGCCCATCACCAGTCCAACAACCAATGCGGCCATGACCGAGCCTTCCTCAAGCACTTCAACGGGCGCGCCCGGAGCAGCGCCCCTGGGCAGCTTTGCCCCCGCCCAGACTTCCGGCGCCACAACGGCCGCACCCGGCGCCCCAAAACCGGTTCAGGTGTTGAGCAATCTCGCCTCGATCGTCCCCGGCGACGAGCAGGGCCTTGTCAGCCATTACGACGTACAGCCCGTGATCGACATTTACACCAACGTGGAAGGCACCGACCTCGGCAGCGTCACCCGTGCCATGGAAAAAATCGTCGCCAACCATCAGAAAGAATTGCCCAAGGGCTCGCAATTTATCATCCGCGGCCAGAGCGAGACAATGTACAAGTCCTATTTCGGCCTGTTGAGCGGCCTCGCGTTTTCCATCCTCCTGGTCTATTTGCTCATCGTGGTCAATTTCCAGTCGTGGCTCGATCCATTCCTCATCATCGCGGCGCTGCCCGCCGCGCTGGCGGGGATCGTCTGGTTTCTTTTCCTCACCGGGACGCGGCTTAGCGTGCCCGCCCTCACCGGCGCCATCATGTGCATGGGAGTGGCCACCGCCAACTCCATCCTTGTGGTCAGCTTTGCGCGCGAGCAAATGGAAATCCTCGTGGGCGATGCGCGGCGCGCCGCGCTGAACGCCGGCTTCGTCCGCCTGCGCCCGGTGCTGATGACCGCGCTGGCCATGATCATCGGCATGGTGCCCATGGCGCTGGGGTTGGGCGACGGCGGCGAACAGAACGCGCCGCTGGGACGCGCCGTCATCGGCGGTCTGCTGCTGGCCACGGTGGCCACGCTGTTCTTTGTGCCCGCGTTCTTCTCTTTCATTCACGGCCGCCTCGAGCGTCGCCGCAAGCGCGAGCTCGACGACGAATCCGATGCCGCTCGCTTTGATGAGTTCGACGCCAGACCGGAGTAGGTGCTTATGACCCAGGAACCCGATCCACGTTCTCAACCCGCCGCGGTCCACCACGATACCGCTCCCGAGGCAACTCCTCTTTCGCCGCGCAAGGCTCTCGTCGGTGTGGCGATCGTCCTGCTCATCCTGGTTGTGCTCGCGGCCGTCGGCATCCTTCGCCGGTGGCATTCCAGCACCGTTCTTGCCCAGCGCACGAGCGCCCTGGCCCCGCCCACGGTCACCCTTGCGCCCGCAAAAGCTGGCGCACCCGTGGAGACGCTTATCCTTCCAGGCAACGTGACTGCCTTTACCGATTCGCCCATCTACGCCCGCACCGACGGCTACCTCGATCACTGGTACGCCGACATCGGCGCCAAAGTGAAGAAGGGCACACTCCTCGCCGTGATCTCCACCCCGGAGCTGGACAAACAGGTGGCGCAGGCCGAGTCCGACCTGGTTACGGCTGAGGCCAACGCCAACAATGCGCACACTCAGGCCGAGCGCTACTCTGGCCTCGTCAAATCCAACGCCGTCTCGCAGCAGGACACTGACACCTTCGTGAATCAGGCCGCTGCCACGGCATCGACGGTAAAGTCGGCCCAGGCAAACCTCGAGCGCTTGGTTGAAATGCAATCGTTCGAGAAGGTCTATGCGCCCTTCGATGGTGTAGTAACAGCGCGCGGCGTCGATACCGGCCAGTTGATCAGTTCAGGTTCCGGACAAAGCTCCGGCACCGAGCTCTTCCACATGCAGGCGCTCCAGACTCTGCGCGTCTACACCAACGTGCCGCAACTCTTCTCGCAAACCATGAAGCGCGGAATGAAGGTAGACCTCGCGTTTCCCGAATACCCAGGCAAAACTTTCCAGGGCACCCTCGTCCGCACCTCCGACGCTATCGATCCCGTGAGCCGCACGTTGCTGATCGAGGTGGATCTTGACAACCGCGCCGGCCAGCTCATGCCTGGCTCGCTCGCGCAGGTTCACTTCAAGACCCAGTCTGCCGCGCAAACATACATCGTGCCATCCTCGGCGCTGATCTTTCGGCGTCAGGGGATGCAGGTGGCGACTGTGACCCAGGGCAGCGATGGAACGATCGCGCATCTGATCTCTGTAGTCATCGGCGAGGACGACGGCGCTACTGTCCAGATCGTCAGCGGCCTCAATTCGTCCGACAAAGTCGTTCAGGATCCACCCGACTCGCTGATCGACGGAGAAAAAGTGACCGTGGAATCGTCCCAGAGCAGTGCGTTCGGCGCGGGAGGCCTGTAGCCATGTCAGCGCAGCGAATGCCCTCCTCGGCAGAAGCGCAGAGAAATTGCGCTTGTCATCCTGAGCGAGTCCGCCAGTGGCGGACGAGTCGAAGGATCTGCGGTTGCTTTTCGGCTGCGCAAGTGTGGCGCGCAATTCGCCGTCTCGGCCCCTTGTTCCCTCGTTCCCTCGGTGCCTTGGTCCCTTGGTCCCTTGTTCCCTGCCTTTTTCTCTCCGGTTGCAAGCCCGTCGGCCCCAACTACAACCGTCCCGGCTACACCGCACCCTCCGTCTACAAAGAGACCGGCGCGACGACCGTAGTCATCCCCCCGCCCAATCCCCAGGGCGGAGCGTGGCAGCCCGCGAATCCCTCCGACGGAATGTTGAAGGGCAAATGGTGGGAGATCTACAAGGACCCGCAGCTCAACCAGCTGGAGGAGCGCATCGATTCCAGCAACGTGCAGCTCCGCCAGCAAATGGAGCTGTACCTGGCTGCTGAGGCACAGGTGCGCGCCGTCCGCGCCAATCTATTTCCCACACTCTCCGCCGGCCCCTCCATCAGCCGCGATCGCGTCTCGTCCCACCGGCCTCTGGCCGTCCCAGGGAGTGCCACCACCTACGGCGACTTTGTCATCGCCGGCCAGGCCAGTTGGGAGCCGGACTTCTGGGGCCGAGTTCGCCGCACCATTGAACAGGCTCGCGCCAACGCGCAAGCTAGCGCCGCCGACGAGGCCAACGTGGCTCTCACACTTCATGCAGAGATGGCCACCGACTATTTCGCGCTCCGCGGGCTCGATTCTCAGATCCAGCTCTTGACCGACACGGTCACCGATCTCGAGCACCAGCTCGACCTCGCCAAGCGTCGCTTTTCCGGCGGCGTAGCCACGGAAGTCGATGTCGCGCAGGCCCAAACGCAGCTTGAAACTGTCCGCGCGCAGCTCGTCGACCTTGGCGTGGCGCGTGCGCAATTCGAGCATGCCATCGGCACTCTCGCCAACGAAAACCTTCCGGACTTCAACATCCCGCCGTCGCCGCTCGATCTCAAGTTGCCGCAAGTCCCGCTGGGCGTGCCCTCCCAATTGCTCGAGCGCCGTCCAGACATCGCCGAATCAGAACGCCTTGCGGCCGCAGCCAACGAGCAAATCGGCATCAACATCAGCGCGTTCTATCCCACCATCACGCTGGGCGGATCGGGCGGCTTTGAAAGCACAAATCCCGGCACCTGGATTCAGGGTCCAAGCTCGCTTTGGAGCCTCGGCGCGCAGGCCTCGGAACTGCTCTTCGACGCTGGTCAACGCCACGCGCTTACCGATGTAGCCCGTCACAACTACGAAGCGCAGGCCGACGCCTATCGCAACTCGGTCTTTCAAGCCTTCGACGATGTTGAAGACCAGCTCTCCGCGCTGCGCATTCTGGAGCAGGAAGCGGCCACCGAGCAAGGCGCCGTCGACTCCGCCCGGCACTCCTTCGATCTCTCCAACACGCGTTACAAAGGCGGCGCAACAAGTTATCTTGAAGTCCTTACCGCCGAGCAGACCCTCTTGCAGAACCAGGTCGCCGCCATCAATATCGTGAGCCGGCAATTTGCCGCCAGTGTAAGCCTTGTCCGCGCCCTCGGCGGCGGCTGGGACGCCTCGCAACTGCCGTAATCACAGCGCTTTGGCTGGCGAAGTGAAAATGCCGAGAATCGGCCCGAAACGCACACAACGCTCCCTGCGCCCTCGGCATCGTAGCCTGTGAGGTGTTCTCAATGAAAAAGCTGCACACCGTTTTGGCGCTCGCGTTCCTTTCCTCAAGTCTTATGGGAGGCGTCGCGCTCGCCCAGGACGATCATCACGACGATCACGCGACCGCTCAGGACCATCACGACAACCACTCTTATGTGGAGCACGGCGATT
>CAZVYV010000072.1:8464-11180 GCA_964630985.1 uncultured Occallatibacter sp. | reverse complement strand
CTTTTCATCAAATACGATCCGCGCACGCGCAATGGCTATTCGCTGCGCTTCTGGCGCACCACACTTTCGGCCAAAAAGTGCATGTTCCAGCTCTACCAGATTGTCGACGGCATCGGACACCCAATCGACGACCAGCAGCAACTCACTGGCGTTTTCAAGCCCAACACAACCATCACGCTCTCCATCACCGGCGCGATCTTCACTGCCGTCGGCTCTAACAGCGTTGACGGCGAGACGCTCTCCCTGAAAGGGGCCATCGTTTCGAACTCAAATGGCGGCGCGGGGTTGGCCTGGAGCGGATCTGTTCCCTTCGGCAACAGCGTGGTGGTGAGCCAATTCAAAATCAGCTATCCGGTGAGGGGAAAGCGAGGAGAAGGCGAAGGATCGGCGCAAGGGACGCGTTGATTCCGCAACCGGATTACTCATCTTCTTCTTGATTCCTGACCGGATTTCCGCGCTGGTCACCTGCGTTGAAGGGCTGTATTCTGGAGCCGCATGAAGGATGCGGTGTTGGAGCGCGCTGAAGTGGAGTGGGAGCGTTGACCGGCTCGCGGTGGGGGGCAGGATTCAGCTCCGTTGCCCGCTTTACCGCGGAGATTGAAACCGCAGCGGCAGGCACGGGCAAGCTGCGACCCGGTTATATTCTGGCCGGCGACGAGATCTTTCTTCTCGACCGCTGCCGAGCTGCTGTGCTCAAGGCCTTCGTCCCGCCCGATCTTCGCGACTTCTGCCTCTCCGACCTCGATCTGACCCAGACTTCCATCTTCGAAGTGCTGGACCGCGCGCAAACGCCATCGTTGATGGCTCCGTTCCAGGTAATCTTCATCCGTAATGTGCGGCAGCTCTACACGCGCGGCGCCAAGAAGGAAGAGTTCGCGGCGCTCGACCGGTACTTTCAATCGCCCAATCCGCAAGCGCTGCTTCTCTTCATTGCGGACTTCCTGCGCATTCCTGCAGACACGCGCCGCATGGATCTCGACGACAAGAACCGATTCGAGCGGCTGACTGAAACGCTGGGCGCGCATTGCGGCATGGTGGAGCTGGCCCGCGTAAACGAAGAAGACGCCATGCGCTGGACCGTGGCCAAGGCGCACGAGGCCGGCCTGCAAATGGAAACCGATGCCGCGCGTGAGCTGGTGGACGCACTCGGTGCGGACATGATGCTGGTGTCGTCGGAGCTTGAAAAGCTGCTGCTCTACACCTCGGGGCGCGGACGGATTACTCTCGGCGACGTGGAGACCATGGTGCTGGGCGCCAAGCAGCGCACGCTCTACGAATTGACCGATGCCATCAGCGCGCGCGATAGGGTGCGCGCCCTGGCGTTGCTCCAGGGGCTCCTGAACAGCTCCGATGCCGGCGAAGACGCAGCGATTGGCCATCTTTACATGCTGGCGCGTACGTTCCGCCAGATGCTGGTGATTCTGGAGAAGAATGTGCGCGACTCGCGCGCCATCTGGCAGGCGCTGTGGCAGGGATTCCGCATGCCACCCTTCGCTGCCGACGACCTGATCCGCCAGGCGCGCCGCTATAAGAGCCGGCGCGAGCTGACCCGCGCGCTCCGCCTCGTGGCCCGCGCCGACCTTGAGCTGCGCTCCTCTCCGCCCGACAAGCGGCTGGTGCTTGAGCGCCTTGTCTACGAACTTGCGTCCGAACCAAAACCCTCCGCGCCTGTGTGGGCTGCGGCTCAGCTTTCTTTCGAGAGCTGAGGCCGCGATCATTCCATTTCCGCGTAACTCCGGTTCAAGATGCGACCTGGCAGGGTTATTGCACGCCGTGTTGATTCATCCACGGAGTGTAATCGTGGTCCACCTTCTGAATGTGGTTGGTGAGCCAATCCCGCAGAAAGTTCATCAAATCCAGGCTCAGTCCAATCTCGCCCCGTTCGAGGCGAAGCGCGAAATCACTGACCTGTTTGATCAGGTCACGGTGCTTGTTCTGGTGTTCGGCGAGCTTTGGATATTTGGCTGCCGCCATCATCTCCTCTTCCGCGGCGAAGTGGGTCTGCGTGTAATTCACCAACTTGCGAAGTAATGGATCTGTCTGGCTCTGCGCTTGTCCCTTCAGCATCGCTTCGTGAAGATCGTTGATGAGCCCAAAAAGCACACTGTGCTGACCGTCAATGGATTTGACCCCTACCGAGTATTTGCCATTGTCCCACGTTAAGAGCGCCATTAAGTTCTCCTGCCGGCGATCGCCGGAATGGAGATTATCGGCAAAAGTCTGGCAGAACTGAGAACGAGCATGCGTGGTTCCACGTGAGAAGAGTCAAATGAGCCTCGGCGAATGACCAACGGAAGTATCGGCGTTTGGCACCGCGATCTTACCGCCAATCATGGTTGATTGGTGACCAGGGTTTCTTCGACCCTGCACTGGCGCGGAGGAGCAAAATAAATGTACCGTCGATGATCACTCCTGCCAACCTGATCGCCGCGCTGCTCAACCTGATTCCCCTTCTCGCCATGGGATTCTTTCCCCAGGCCGTCACGGCTCAGGTGCGCAAGCTGCCCACATGGGCACAGCTCGCACTTCCCGTTCTTTTTTGTGTTCCGTATGTTCTTGTCGCCTGCGCCGCTGGAGTTTTCCGTTTTCAGTGGTTCGCGTTATACGCGATGCTTCCCGTCGCAATCGCCGCGACGCTGAAGCAGGCCGGAAAAGTCGACCCTGAACAGCGCGGCAACTGGCGCGACTTCCTGATTCTGGCAGTGCTGGGTTTGGT
>CAZVYV010000072.1:0-8364 GCA_964630985.1 uncultured Occallatibacter sp. | reverse complement strand
CATTTCAACAAGCGCACCGCGAGCTTTAACTGGCGCTATGTGTTGCTGGCTGCGCTGGCTGGAATCTTTTACGGCCGCGCCTGGCGGGCCGAGCGCCGCGTGGGCGCATCGGCGGTGACTCATGCAACAATCGATGCCATCTGGTCGCTATGGCTGCGATAAATAGTACGTATGGCTGGCATGCATATGCGGCCGATAGGCAAGGTAAGCACGCCCGACGCGCATGTTATGCACAACGGGCCCGGGGATGGTCATGGCGATCGTAATCCCCAGGAAGGCGTGCGCAATCATCAGCGGATAGAGATTGCGGTAGCGGAGAAACAGCAGGCAGGCAACAAATCCCCAAATGAACGTGAGCGACATCAGAACAGGATTGGGAATATGCGCCGCGGAAAACAAAGCCGCCGCAAAGAGCGCCGCTTGCCACGGTTTGGGCATCACACGCAGCAACCGCAACAGAAAAAAGCCCTGCAACAGGATTTGCTGAACGCAGGACCAAACGGCATACGCGCCGTAGGTCTCTGGAAAAACCCAGATGCCGTCCACCATGAGAAGTGCGTGTGCGCGGGCGGAGATCAACATCGCCGCAGCAGACAGGGCAGCCGCCGCTGCGACAATCCACGCCGAGCGCCGGAGGTTTGCGGTGCGCAAGCCCATCGCCGCCCAGCCGTCAAACGATCTCCAAAAGATAAAGGCGATGCCGAGAGCAGCGAAGATCCAGAGACCTCGCTGCCACGGCCGCGGCGTCCATTCCACCACCTCGATCAGCGTGTAGGCGATGCCGATCTCTATCCAGTCGCGGCGCTTGCTTTGAATGGCTGAATTGCCTGGCGCTGTCAGAGAAGTTTCGGCATGCTCCATGAATCCGATGATAAAACGGCGACAATTCGCGCGCTCGCGGACCTGCGGCTGGCAGTTGTTGAAGCGCTGTTTGCAGTTCGGGAGGTTATTCCAGAATTACCACTGGATCCGGCTTGTGACCGCGCGTGGTCAGCGTGATGGCCGCAGCCAGAATCAATGCGCCGCCAAGCCACGCATACGGACCCAGCTTTTCGCCGAGCAGTTCGACACCCAGAATCGACCCCAATGCCGGTTCAATATTTAGGAATACGCCGGCACGCGAAGCGGGCACGTGATGAATGCCCCAGTTCCACAAAAGGGTGGTCGTCGCTGTGCAAAGGAGGCCACTGATGGCCAGCGCAAGCCACGCCGTTCTGCTGACGTGGGCGAAGGGGATCGGTTCGACGCTTCGATGCATCCATTGCGCGATCAGCCAGGAGCCGGCGATCCAAACGAGCAGCATCGCGGTTCCCGAATAAATGGTGTACGCCGTGACCACCGGTGGGCTGTGGGTTTCCATCAGCTTCTTGCTGAGGAGAATCCACACCAAAGCGCAAGCCAGGGAAGCAATCACGAGCAAGTCGCCCGCGAGCGATGGGGTTTCGCGGCCGGTGGTGGCACGGTTTCCGCCGAGAACCACCATTGCAGCACCGATCGTCGATGCACCCAGCGCCAGCCATCCGAGCCAATCCAACCATTCCCCGGCGAACGCCACAGCTGACGCGGCCAGTAGCACCGGCATGGCTCCCACCATGAGCGAAGCATGACTCACCGTGGTTATCGCCAGACCATTGAATTGCAGCAGGAATTGAATTGGAATGCCAAAGAGCGCGGCCAGCAAAAGAGTGCGTGTTTCCCCGGCCGTCAGATGAACGCGCCGGGAAAACATCACCGGCGCCATGCCCAGGCAGGCAAATAGAAAACGGTAGAGCACCATGTGCTCCACATTCATCTCGTTGAGCGCGAGCCTGCCCCAGTAGAAACCGGTGCCCCACAGCACACCAGCAAGGGCGCATGCGCCGTAGCCGAGGAACCTGAGTCTTCCACTGGCGGGTTCGGCAGTCAGGCTCCGTTCGGACCTTGTGGGGTCTGCCATCTCCCTTTTACTGTCGCACAGAGCGCAGCCGGCAGGATTGGTTCTGCGGCATGCTCGGTGTCGCAACCGCCTCTCAGCTCTCTCAATTCAACTGCTTAGTGCGCAGCGCGCAGCTTTCCGCGTTGGATCCAGTTGGCCAGAAACAGCCCGGCTATCATGAGCAGCGGCCCAGAAATCCCCGCGGTCGCCACCCATTGCATGTGGCGAGGTGGGACGGTCCAACTCCATGCGTAATACAAGGCGGCGAGCGTGAAGAGGGCCGCGCCAACCCACTCCCATCGCCACGCAACCGTCAAAATAGCGGCGACGATGGCGGCGGGAAGCAGGCCGATGCAGAATGCCAAGACGCATTTCCAGAAACCGTGGAACTCGTTGAATGCCTCAAGAGCAAATGCGCTCAGGAAAAGAACGAAAAGAATGGTGAGGATTCTCGGCGACCAGAAGAGGAGCCGGGCGGAAAGACGGCTCATACGTTTCAACTCCTTGCATGGGAAAACGTGAGCTCAGGAACATTAGAGCCTTGCGGGCTTTCGCCGTCAACCCCGCATCGGCGAGAATAGTTCTCGATGGCGAAGATGCATGGCATCGCGGGGTCCGGTCACAGGCGCGACGCCTTTCTGATCTGCGGCGTACTCGTTTTTTTCGCCGCGCTCATAATCCGGTCGAGCGCGCAAGAAGAAATTCCACCCGCGCCGGCGCCAACCGTGAGTGCCCCAACGCCAACCTCAACAGAGCCCGCGCCAAAGTCTTCACCGCCCGTCAAAGAGCGATTTCTCGTAGACCGATTTCCAAACGAGCCCTCGCTGCCACCCGAGTTCAGCTTTCCAACCGGACCGCTGGGCTTTAGCGCGCCCAGCTCCAACTACATGGGGTCACGAAATTCGATGGCCTCACTCGATTTTCTTGACGAGAATCGGCTGCTCTTCACCTTCCGGATTCCCGGCCTCATGCATCGCGATCAACTGAACATTGAGGACGGCGTCGAACGACAAATTCGCGCCGTGGTTCTCTCGCTGCCTAAAGGAACGGTCGAAGCCGAAGCCACCTGGACAGTTCACGACCGGGTGCGTTACTTGTGGCCGCTCAACAACGGGCACTTTCTGGTCCGCGACCGCAACAACCTTCTTGAAGGCGATGGCACGCTCACGCTGAAACCAACTCTCGACTTTCCGGGTCCGCTGCTCTGGATCGAGCTTGACCCAGAGCAACATTTTCTCGTCACCAACTCGAACGAGCCGGCCGCAAAGGCTTCAAAATTAAGCGATACCTTAAGCCCCGCGACCGCATCGGCTGCTGTCACCTCCGACCAGGACTCAGCGGCCGACGGCGGCAACCCCGATCTCGTGATCCGCATTCTTCACCGCGACTCGGGTGAGGTGATGCTGGTGAGCCGCGTCCGAACTGCCGTTCATCTGCCCATCAACTCTGCGGGCTATCTCGAGAATCTGCGGAGCCGTGGGATGGAATGGATTTTGAACTTCCGATACTTCACGGGCGGCAGCAAGATGCTCGGCCAGGTTGAATCGACCTGCGAACCCGACGACGAGTTCCTTTCGGAGCAGGAGATTCTCGCCACCACTTGCGGTTCATCCGGAGAGAGCAGTCTTGTGGCCGTGTCCAGCGCGGGCAAAACACTCTGGGAGACGAAGGCGCCGCCAACTGAGGTGTGGCCGCAACTCGTCGTCGCGGCCAACGGTTCGCGTCTGGCGTGGGAGACGCTTGATACGACGCACTCCATCTACGCCTACGCTCCTATGGATGCCGGCGATGTGAAGGAGCAGTCAGTGACCATTTTCGATGCGGCGAACGGCGACATCGCCATGGTTTCGCCCGTCAGCCCCATCCTCGACGCCGGCGGGAACGTGGCCGTCTCCCCTTCCGGCCGGCGAGTCGCGCTGCTCAACGCCGGCGCCATCCAGGTTTTCGATCTGCCCGCACCCGCGCAGTTGCACATCGCGAACGGACTTCCATGAAAAAACCGTAAAGACGCAACCTTTACGTCGCCCTGACCCTCGATTGCAGCCACGCCGCGATTGCTCCTTCCCGTTTGACGTCCCTGAATCCTGTATTCAGGGTCCCTTTTCCGCTACCCACTGAAGCGGCTGTTTTAGGTACACTGAGCGACGGGGGTTTCTTTCTTGGCTTCGGCTGTCGTCCATTACACTGCCTCGGCGCTCACCGACCGCGGCCGCAAGCGCGCTTCTAACGAAGATGCATTTGGACTTTCCGTCGAGCATGGCGTGTATCTAGTCTGCGATGGCATGGGTGGCGCCGCCGCAGGCGAAGTTGCCAGCAGCTTGGCCGTTGCGGAGATGATGCAGTGGCTCACCCAGCGCCCCCGGACCAGCCCCACGCCGATCGAAGCCGCGGAAGCTGTCACCATTGCCAATGAGACGATATTTTCGCGCTCCCAGCGCAACCAAAGTCTCAATGGCATGGGGACCACTCTCGTTGCGTTGCTGGTGGAAGATCGCCGCGCATGGATGGTGAATGTGGGCGACAGCCGCGGCTACCGCCTGCGCGATTCTCACCTTGAACAAATCACGCTCGATCACTCGCTGGTGGAAGAACAAATTCGCCTTGGCCAAATGAGCGAGCAGGAAGCTCTTCGTTCGCCGCTCAAGAATGTGATCACTCGCGCGTTGGGCACGCAAAGCGTGGTGACGCCCGACATTTTCGAACTCGAGACAGAGCCCGGCGACCTGTTTCTGCTCTGCTCCGATGGGCTCGTTCGCGAAGTTCCCGACTCCCAACTCGAGACCCTGCTACGCCTCGATTTGACCCTTGAGGAAATGTGCTCGCGCCTGGTCGAAGCCGCCAACGAAGCAGGTGGCCACGACAACATCACTTGCGTTCTTGTCCGTGCTGAGGCTTAGACCGCGCCTTCACGGATCGCGATCTGACTTTATCCGTGGCGTCGAGAAGCGCAGGCCAGCGAATGGCCTGAGAACGCGATGAAGTATTGGCTCGGGCGATGAGAAAATCGGCCGTCTGATCGACGATCCATTGAAAATTTGTCTCGCCGACCGAGTGCACATCGGCGTCGGGCACGGGATTCATGAAATCGATGGCGTAGGGGATCCCGTTTTCAACCGCGAATTCCACTGAATTCAAGTCGTAGCCCAGCGCGCGACAAAGCTTGAGAGCGTCCTCCTCCATGCGCCGGTAGAGCAGCTTGGCGCGGAGCGTTCCAGCACGCGCAGCACCCTGCAGGTAGCGTTCGGCGTGGGGCCGACGTGGATCGTAGGGCATGATGCGAACTTTCTTCTGGCCTACGACGAAGCAGCGGAAGTATTCCGTAAACTCGACGGCTTTCTGGACGACCATGGAGAGGTCGCGCGATTGATCGTAGACGCGAAAGAATTCGTCGCGGCCGCGGAATTCGTGCACATCGCGCCAGCCACCACCGTGGATCGGCTTCAGGAAACCATGCTCGCCGACGGCGGCGAGCACGCTGTCCCAATCCAGTGGAAATTCGAGGTTGCGCAGAGACTTTTCCGTTGTCCCATTTGGATATTCCTTGTGGGGAAGCAATACCGTGGGCGGCACGGCGACGCCCAGGCGCGCGGCGAGCGTGTAGTTGAGAAACTTGTCGTCGGCGGAGCACCAAAAGGGATTATTGACGACCGTTGCTCCGTTGAACGCGGCGTGCTTGAGGAATGCGCGATAAAACGGAATGTCGTGGGAGATGCGATCGAGAATGACAGCGTAGCGCGGCGCTTGATTGATGTGGACTGCGCCGGTTTGAACAAACTCAGCCTGAATGCCGGATGGATTCCGGTTGTTGATTCGCTCAACGAGGGCGCTCGGGAAACTGTTCTCTACGCCGAAGAGGACACCGATCAACTTCATGCACTTGCCCCCGCGCGCTGAACGGTACGCAGCAGGCGCGCCGCAGCGATCAGTCCGGCAACAGTGTACGTCAGGCTGCAATGAACGCGGCGATCGCTAGGAGTCGAGGCCCGCGATACGGCGCAACTGCGCAAGGTGATTCAGGTCGTGGCCGGCCATGGTTTCGACAACAGTTTGAAAAGTCATAGTGCCGCGCTCGGGATGCGTCATGGAACGGCCTGTGGCGCCAGGTAGCGCGTCGCGAATCAATCGCAGATTCCATTTGCGCAAGGCAGAGAAGGCCGCGAGAGCTTCCGTTGCCGGAACACCGGAGTAGGTTGCGGCCCACTTGTCCTGATCGAATGGCTGAATGGTGGGCCCGTCCTCGGCGAGAGTCTGACGGAAACGGAATGCAAAGACAATCTCGCAGTCGGCGAGGTGGCAAACAATCTCGGCCGCGCTCCACTTGCCGGGGGCGGGCGGATTGTCGATGCGGTTTGGGCCGATCGCCTTGAGACTCTCGGCGATGGCATCTGCGGTTGAAGCCAGAATTGCATCCACGGGCCGGCCGTCGAGAAAACTGTCATACGGGTTGAGCTGGCTCATTGAGCTGTCTCCTGAGTTGGAATTGAGGCGAACAGAGTTCCTTTCGCGCAATCACAAGTATTGCTGAACCATTCGCTGCCATGCAGGCCAATCGTGGGAGTTTGGCAGATCCCAGACATGAAATTCGTGCGGGATGGCCTTTTCATTCAGGATGCGGTCAAGATCCTGATTTCGGCCCAGGCACTGGTCGTCCCGTCCGGTGGCCAGGACGAACCTGTTGCGGCGGAAGCGATCAAGAGAGCGCGGATCGGTAAGACGAGGCAGATAGTGCGTGGGCAGATGGAAATAGCAATCCTGGTCGTAATAGCCGTCGAGAAAGCTGGTGAGGTCAAATGTTCCCGATAGGGAAACGAATCCACTGACGATCTCCGGGTGGCGCAGAGCGACATTGACCGCGTGATAACCGCCGAAGCTCAATCCAAGCGCCATGAGCCGCGGATCGCGATTCTTTTGCCTGACGATCGGCACCAGTTCGTGAAGCAGGTACTCCTCATATTGCATGTGGCGAGCGATGCGCTGCCGCGGCGGCGCCTGCCAGTTGTACCAGCTTTCGTCATTCACTGAATCCACGCAGAAGAACTGCAACAAGCCGGTATCGATTTTGCCGGCAAGCGCAGCGATCATGCCGCGATCTTCAAATTCGTAGAAGCGCCCGCCGGATGTGGGAAAGACGAGCACAGGCAGACCCGCGTGGCCGAAGACGAGCAGCTCCATCTCGCGGCCCAACCGGCTGGATCGGCACTTGTGATACTCGCGATTCATACTTTCGTTCCTGGAGACGGCGTCGGCTCTCGGCGGCCGGCTAAACCGTGCGCCGGTTCTGCCATCATAAGCGAGCACCGCGTTTCGATGGCCGAATCGGCGCGAATCCAGCGGGGTTTGAAAGCGCGATTGGGCCGAGAGCGCCGATTTGCTTCAAACGCCCTGTTTCGGCGATACTTAGGTGTTGCGATGTGTGCGGCCAAGTGTATCTGTCTGGCCGTTATTGCGCCGGATCACCTGTGGAACACCCGATTGCCGGGCGAGCGCAGGAGATTAACCAGCGGAAGAGATCCCGGGAGCATCGCACTCAAGATCTGGAAGCCGAAAGGAACTCATTCATCGTGGTCATGATTCGATTGGCGCGCGTTGGCGCCCGCAAACAGCCCTATTACCGCATTGTCGTGATTGAGAAGGACCGTGCCCGCAATGGCCGCTCCATCGAGGTTGTCGGCACGTACAATCCTCGCACCAACCCGGCCACCGTCGACCTGAAGCATGAGCGGATCGCGTACTGGCGCAGCAAAGGTGCGACGCTTTCACCAATTCTGGCAAAGCTCGTGGCCAAACACCCGGTGACTGCCGCACCAGAGCCCGCGGTCGAGGCAGCGACCCTGGCGCCGCCAGCCGGGCTCGTTACGGACCCGGCCGCAGCCTGATTTGCCTGCCTGAGCGGAACAGGACTCGGAACGGGGCGCGGCAGGCTCGGGTGCAAGTCTTTGCTCGCAGCCGGTTTCAAGTGTTACTATTCGCCCACAGATCCAATGTCATCAAAACCCCAACGCAAGAGGTCAGAGGCACGATCATGACCCAAGTCGAACTGGTGCAAGTAGACGAACTGGTCCGCGAGATTGCGCGGGCCCTGGTGGATGAGCCGGACGCCGTGGAAGTGGAAGCCGTGAACCGGGATGAGAACACTGTTCTCAGGCTCCGCGTGGCGGCGCAGGATGTGGGCAAGGTGATCGGCAAGCAAGGGCGCACGGCGCGCTCGGTGCGCACCATCCTGGGCGCGGTGAGCATGAAGCTGCATCACCGCTACACGCTCGACATTCTGGAAGAGGACGACGAAGGCTAGGATGGCTTTCGTTTGCGCCGACTTCGTTCTCGGTAGCCGGAGGTAGCTGTGCCGGAACCGACCGAGCCGTGGGTTTGGCTGGCGCGAATTCGCCGGCCGCAAGGGCGCAAAGGCGAGGTCTTCGCCGAGATTCTGACTGACTTTCCTGACAAGTTTA
>CAZVYV010000071.1:0-11306 GCA_964630985.1 uncultured Occallatibacter sp. | reverse complement strand
CACTGATCAGGGCGTTTTCGCAGATGGTGTTGATGAGGCGCGGAAAGCCGCGCGAATACGAGTACACCTGGTCGATTGCCTGCGCGGAAAAGATCGGTGGCTGGCTTGAGTCTGCGCCGGCGATCCTTAAACGCTGCTCGATATATTCCTGCGTCTGCTTGGCACTGAGAGCACCAAGCTGTGTTCTAAGAGCGATGCGCTGCTTCAGCTGCCTTAATTCGACGGAATCCAGCTTCTTGTCAAGCTCCGGCTGACCTGCAAGGACGATCTGCACGAGCTTGTCTTCCGCCGTCTCAAGGTTAGAAAGGAGCCGCAGTTCCTCTAACGTGTCGGCAGACAGATCATGTGCCTCGTCGACGATCAGCACACTGGTCAATTGCTTTGAGCCGCGTGCGACGAGGAACTTGCTCAAATCCAGAAGGAGTTCGCATTTGTTCTTTCCCGATGCCGGCAGTCCAAAATCGGAAAGAACATATTGCAAAAACTCGGTTGGAGAAAGCCTGCTATTGAACAGGTAAGCGTAGGCTATATCCTTGCTGTTTTCCAGGAGCCGCAAAAGGCACCGAAGGAGCAGCGTTTTCCCGGTGCCGACTTCCCCGGTAACCACAACGAATCCTTTATGGCGGCGTACGCCATAGTAAAGCGCAGCGAGCGCCTCGTTGTGCCGAGGTGTCGGCACAAAGCAGTGAGGATCGGGGGTCAGATCAAACGGATTCCGTTTGAGATGAAAGTGTGCTTTATACATCGTATGAGAAGGCTTAGTTGTGGAGGTAACTGAATACAGAACCCGCAAAAATCACGACAAGGACAAGCGCAGAGGAGGCCCATCCCAGCGCCATCCGTCTTTTCGCCATGCTTTCATCCAACGGACTTGCCACCTCTGGAATCTCGGAGATGACAGGCATCGTCAAAATGGATTTGATTTCCTGCTCACTGTGCAAACGATCATCGAGGAATTCAAAGATGCCTGCACAAAGGAGTCCTAAAGCTATGCCGGCGCCCAGGCCGTAGCCGCAGAATTTGAGCCGGTTTGGGAAGTCGGGCTTCGAGGGCAAACTGGGAGGGTCAAGCATGGTAAACCGCTCGCCTTGTTGCATTTCTTCCATGCTCGTTGCCATCGCGGATTCATCCTTCTTCTTCAGAAGGTCGTCGTAATTTGCCTTCGATTGGTCGTAACCACGCGTCAAGTCATCCAATTCCTGCTCGGTCGATGGCTCTGCGTTCAAGCGGCCCTGATAATCGTTGATCCTGGCCTTTAGACCGGCGACTGCGCTTTCACGATTTTGGATTTCCAACTGGTTGCCCTGCAATTGACTCTGGGTTTGCTGCGCGGGGCCAGTAAGAGTTGGATCAACGGCGGAATTATCGCCCGGCTGTTTCGTTTCCCTGCTCTTCCTCGATGCGGCGACAAGGTTGTCCCTGACGGTTTCCAATTTCGCGATCTGGCTCTTCGTGTATTGCACGTCGGGATAGCTATCTGTGTAGCGAGAGCTGAGGTCGGCAAGCTGAGCTCGCAATTTCTCGAGTTCGGCGTCGACTGTCCCGAGATCGGTTGGTCCCGATGAGTCGCTTCCCTCACCACCCGATCGCGTGTGGCTCTGCGCATTTCGCTCTTGCTCCAGCAGAGCCTGGAGATAGACCCTCTGTTGCTTCGCAGTATTCAGAGCATCCTCTTCGCTTTGAAGTTGCGATTGCAGACTATTCAGGATCGCAAGGTTACTCGCCTCTTGCGTGGGCAAAGCCCCTTCGTGCCCGTTTTCGAACTCCCGCACCTTAGCCTCCTGCTCGGAAAGGCTCTCGCGCGCATCCTCCAATTGTTTCTCGAGGAAATCGGTCGTTCCCTCGGACTCTTGCTGGCGGACCTTCAGGTTCTCTCCGATAAATAATTCCGTGAGCTCCGCCGTGACTTGCTGCGCCAAACGCGGATTATGGGCCGAGTAGGAGATGGTGAACGAAGAAATGTTCTGTCTTTGCGGGTCCTGAACAAGATCGACTTCAATGTCTTTGCGCATGTTTGCGATCTTTTGATCGTCCGTTAGCTTGCCTTTTGCGTCACCATAAAGATTGAGTTTCTGAACGATTGAGATAAGCCGGGTGCGGCTGAGGATTTGCTCCTTCATGCTCGCCAACCGTGTCTGCAAGTCGTCATTGATATTCGGCGCCACATAACTTTGAGGCATTGTGGGCTGTTCCACCAGAATGGTTGTGCTTGATCTGAAGCGTGATGGCAAAACCCAGCTGGCTCCCCAGACAATTACCCATCCAAAGAACAATGGAATTAAAAACTGCAGATGCCGGCGGCGCACAATTCCGGTGAGGCGCTGAAAGTCGAAGCTTCCCGTAGACTGCTCTTCTGATTCGTCTGGCATCGTCATTTCCCCAGGGGCTTTTGGAAGCGGTAGGTTATCGATCCGGACTCGCGATTGCTATCCGGAACGATCGCCGCGATGGCGTAGGACTCGTGCAGGTGCTGATACTGGAAACTCGCACTGAAATGTTCACTGATGGGGTGCTCAACTGAGAGGCCCGCCGTCAATGTGGTCCCACCTTGAAAGGTTGGAGCAGCCTGCGCCGCAACGGAACTCGTGTTGGCATAGGCGAATGACATTTCTGCACTCCAGGAGTGAGAAAGATTCCAGCCGCCGGACGCAGAAGCGCCATTCAGAGTGTAGGCCCCGACCAACCCCTCTCCGGCCGAAACGCCATGCGTATAGCTGGCGGCGACATTACCCTTCGCGCCCTGCCATCCCATGCTGACCACACCGGACGGCCCCCAGGAGTTCGAGGAGGCAGTTTGAGGTTCAGAGATCTCGATTCGCTGTGGCCCCGCAGAAACAGAAAAGGAGAAAGTGCGATTGAAATAGACCGTGTAGAACGGCAAGATCGAGTGTGTCTGAGTCTCGCTTAATTCGTTCGCAGGATTCGCCAGGCTCCGGACGTACTGGTACGACAGGCCAAAGTATTGGGACCGCGACAGGCGCCGATTGTAAAAGACCTCGCCGCCGCTTTGGTTCGAATTGTAAAGGCCCGGCGCATCCGTGGGATTAGGAAGATCGAAAGTGGAATAGGACCCTCCGCCGCCGATCATGCTATTCAGCCCGAAATGGTAGCTCAAAACGCCGTTGAGTGTATTGATCATTTGTTGCGCAAAGGGGACGATGAGTGTTTGCGTAGGATTCAGCGTGGACCCCGTGACCGGGCTGGAGAACAAATAAGGCGAGTCATATGCAATGGAGGTCCGGCTAAAGTTGTCCTGCACATTCAAGGTGACTTCCGGACTGAAGCGGTACTGAAATGCCGCTGAAGCATTTTGATCGATCGAATCGGGGATGCTGGTTTTAGCGCCGCTCGTCGGCTGGTAGAAATTGAAGCTTGGACCGTAAGTGAACTGTTCTATCTGGCGTGGCGCAGAGCGATCGAGTGACAGAGTTGGAAGAATCGAATAGATGACTTCGTTGATCGGAGCAGAGTTGACGCTCGGCAATACATTATCGATGTAGGACGGGGACGCCGTCACAGACGCGGTCAAAAGGTTCGATCGTTCAGCAGAGCCGGAAATATTCGCGTACGGAATGCCGCTCACTGGCGGCGGCGTCATCATTTCGCTATCGTCGAGTGCGGCACCGGCATTCCCCGTCGCGCTCGGCTCAACTTGAGCTGGGGCGGGCACGCCCACGATAAACGCGGCGAACAAAAGGAATGCAAGATGAGATTGAGATTGTCGAAGCATGAGCACCCTCAAGGCACGACGACGGTGTCATGTGGCTGGAGTTGAATGTTTTGAACGGTGTTCTTCTTTCCCTTGATGAAGTTCTGATAGTTAAAGGGAATCCGAATCTTCGCTCCGTTCGCATCCTGGCGGATGACGTAAATCCCCTTCTTTTTTGCGAATTCCTTAAGCCCGCCGGCCAGCGCAATCGCGTCGACAATCGTCGTATCCGCAGTAAGTGAGTAGGAGCCGGGTTTGGTCACTTCTCCCAGAATGTTGAACTTCCTGCTGTTGATCTCCTGAACGATCACCGTTACCTCGGGATCCGCGATGAAGCCGCCGAGGGACGCCTTAAGGTCTGCTTCGAGCTGGGCCGGGGTTCGTCCCGACGCTTGCATCTCTCCCACCAGCGGCAGCGAGATTCTTCCGTCCGATCGCACCGTGACCGCACGAGTGAGCTCCAGCTCCTTCCAGACATTGATGGAAAGAACGTCGCCGTCGCCGATGACGTACGTGTCGTCTGTGTGAGGGGCTTTGGGCGCCTGATCAGGCTGCGCTGACGGCGCCGTTGTTGCCGCGGCGTCAGGTGCGGGGCCGGACTGGTTAGAGTCGGCAGTCTGTCCCGATGAGGTAGTGGAAAAAGCCAAACAAGCCAGCAGGCAAGATGTAAGCGCAAAATTGCGCCAGTTTTTCACGGCATCTGTCCCGAATCGCATTCCTGGGGGAATTGAAGATGCTGATGACTCAAAATTTCGCATCGAAGATTTCCTGATTAAGCACATTTTAAAATGACCAAGCGCGGATGATCGCCAGTCGTTTGAAAGAATACTGATGTGATTGCGGTGGGCTGGGTACGGTGATGCTACGAAGCATATACCCGCGATGGGTCGCCGGGTTGGATCTGGTTCCGGCCGGCGTACAAAGATGAAGAGCGCATGTCTCCTGCGTTGCCGGCAACCGAACACGGCTCCACATCGGATGCATGGACCTCGACGGATACCGACTGCGCGAGCATTTCAACAGAGAGGACGAGGCGAAGCAGATTCTTCTTTCGAGTGAGGATTCCTTCTACGCCTTCAAGAGCGCCGCGAATCACTCGAACCCGCATCCCGCATTTCAGAAATGGATGTGGCTCGACACTCGAAGGTCCCTCAACCGCTCTTTGAATTGCCTCGATCTCTCCATCAGGAATGACTGCGAACTCTTCACCGCGAGTGAGGATCGTGTGGATTCCCGGCGTTGTCATGACCTGCAGTCTGCGATCTGAGCCGCCACGAACGAACAGGTAGCAGGGGAACAAGGGCAAAGAGAGCAGCTTTGTTCTGTCTTTCCAGCGACGGGTTGATTCATAGAGTGGCAGAAAAACTTCGAAGCCTTTTGTGCAGAGCATCTCTGCAACGACCTTCTCATGTTGGTGGCGCGTGTAGACAGCCCACCAGGGAGAAGCTTTGTGCACTGCGGTTTCGAGAGGGTCGGCGATTTGCATTTTGAGTTCTCTATGTACTTCGTTGGGAAAGCCTCGAAGAGGCTCACTCGGATATAGCTTCGCCCTGTGAGTCACATCGGTGGGCTGATGACCCCGTCAGAGATCCCCTGTTTGCCGGTCGTATTTGGCCCTCAAAACGAGGAGAACTGCCAGGTAAAATTGGCGCACAAATACTGTGTCTTCATCATGATGGCCCGACTAGTAAGTGACAATGCCCCTAATGTGCTAGCGTGCCAATTGCCGGTAACACGTTCAAGGCTCCTCAGGTAACGGCCTTCAACTTGATAGTTCCCCGAACGCCGGCTCCGTTTCAAATTACCGGCGTTTTTTGCGCCAGGCGCGAATCACTCACCAAAAAATGCGACAAGAAATTCATACTTCAGCACTTCTTTGCACGGTCACTTGACTTGCCAAACTCGACCTGCGATTCCCATCGTTCTCTTCGTCTGATAACGACCCGATCTGTTAGTCGATCCCTTTGCAAACATGAACTAATGTGCGCGTGGAGGTCCCTTGTGGCTTCTGCGCTTCTGCGGCATACCCACACTCCGCAATCTGAAAAGCAACGCACGATAGCTGATCTTCAGTTCGTCGGCGGTCTTCCGCCTGTTCCATCGATTCGCCTGCAAGGCCTTCAAAATCAACGCTCCGGTGACCAGAGACGCAGCAGAATTCGCCCCGTCATTCAAAGAACTCGGCCGAAGCCGTCGGCCAGCGAACCCACTCGACAGGTTGAGCTGGCGTTTCAGTTCAGCGACCAGCGCTTCGTCGCCGCCGAGGATGACAGCTCGTGCAATCCAGTTCTCAAGTTCACGCAGGTTCCCCGGCCAGTTCCACAGCTTCAGCAGTTCCGGCGTGTCTGGACTCAACAGGGGTATGCTCCTGCGAAACTGGCGAGACAGTTTCTGAAGAAAGTATTCACATAACTGTGGAATGTCGTTTTTTCGTTCACGCAGAGGCGGTAAGCACAGAGATACAGCGTCGATGCGGTTGAAAAGATCTTCGCGAAATACGCCCGACTGAATGGCTTCCTGCAAGTCGATGTTCGATGCGCAGACAATGCGCACGCGGCCCGATCGCTCTTCGCGACTCCCAATTCTTGAATAAGTTCCGTCGCGCAGCAGGCTGAGCAGCTTGTCCTGCAGATCCAAACTCACCTCGCCGATCTCATTCAAAAAGAGCGTGCCGCCCTCTGCGATCTCAACCAAACCAGGCCGGACTTCGCTGGATCCCGCAAACGAGCCTTTCTCGGCGCCAAATAACTCGCTTTCGAGCAGACTTGCCGGAATCGCTGCGCAGTTGAGTTTTGCAAACGGTGCCCCACTCCGGTTCGAGCGCGTGTGCAGAAACCTGGCAATCACTTCCTTGCCCGTTCCGCTCTCGCCCTGAATGAGAACCGGAAGGTCGCTCGAAAGGACGGAATCGATCTTGTCTCGGAGCGCGCGCATAGCCGGCGTCCTGCCGAAAATGACAGCTTCGCCGGGCAACTCGGCTGGTTCAGTGCGAAAGCTCTGTTTCAAATCTGTAGGCATAGATCTCGAAAAACCGAGGAAACACTGCACTCCAGATTGCACGCAGGGGGCCAAGATGACGATTGGATTGCACGCCGATATCATTGCGTTTGTTGTTGATTCTTTGGTGGTTAGCTAAGGAACGAGCGCGCCCTTCCATGAGCGCGCGCACGAGTATGCAAAAGTTTGCATACTTCTTACCAACTGTTTGCAGATTGTTTGCTCGATCACACTGGTGAGCGACTTCTGAATGCGGCGGTTGGGAGATCGACGACCATCCCACCTGGCTCAGCGCAGCGGGTTTGATGGCAGACTCTCAGTTCGCAAAGCGCCTGCGTTTCGATGGTTTACCAGCCGCCGTTTATCAGCACCGGACGATGTTCTCAGCGGTTAAACCCCGGGTGGCATTGCGCGTATCCACAACCAGCTGCGCTTTGGAGACGATGGCGGGATAGTCATACTGAGAGTGGTCAGTGGAGATAACAACGCAATCGAATTCCGGGATACGCTCCAAAGGCGTACTGGTCATATTGAGTGCATATTTGCGCCCCTGTCCCGCTGAAGGAATAAAGGGGTCGTTGTATTCGACAGTTGCACCGCGCTTCTGAAGCAGTTCAATGATGGTGAGAGACGGTGACTCGCGAAGGTCATCGATATCGCGTTTGTAGGCCAGCCCCAAAATCAACACCCGTGAACCAAACAGCGACTTGCGGCGCCGGCTAAGTGCTTCAACGATGTTGTCGACGACGAAATAGGGCATGGCGATGTTCACTTCGCCGGCCAATTCGATAAATTTCGTGCCGAAATCAAACTGCTTGGCTTTCCATGAGAGATAAAAGGGATCGATGGGTATGCAGTGTCCACCCAGACCTGGGCCGGGATAGAAAGCCTGGAATCCAAATGGCTTTGTTTTGGCCGCTTCAATCACTTCAAAGATGTCAATCCCCATGCGCATGCAAAGCTGCTTCAGCTCGTTGACCAGCGCAATATTGACGCAACGATAAATATTTTCAAGGAGCTTGGTCATCTCGGCCGCCGCCGGTGAAGAGACGGGAACGATGCGGTTGAAGATGGAAGCGTATAGGGCCGACGCAAGTCCGACTGCCGCTGTGCCGCATCCGCCAACGACTTTTGGGATGTCGCGCCGCTTGATCGAATCGTTTCCCGGATCCTCCCGCTCAGGAGAGAACGCCACGTAGAATCCGTGGCTGGCATCGTCCATCGCCAGGCGGAGATCAGCTCGATTCCCCTGTTCGAGAAGCGGGACAACAACTTCTTCCGTTGTCCCCGGATAGGTCGTGCTCTCCAAAATGATGAGCTGTCCGTCATGGATATGGGGCGCTATGCTTCGAACGGTATTGGAAACAAAACTAAGGTCCGGCGCATGATATTCGTCAAGTGGCGTAGGCACACACATGATCACGACATCCATTCGCTCGATCTCGCCGTATTCCACCGTGGCCTTGAACCCGTTCTCCTGCGCCCTCTGAATCATGGTCCCCGGAATTCGCACAATATATGAGCCGCCCTGGTTGAGTTTCTCCACCTTGCGGGCATCGATATCGAAACCGGTGACCGAGAATCGTTCATCGCTAAACAGAAGCGCAAGAGGCAGCCCTACGTAACCCATGCCGACGATTCCGATGCGCGCATCGCGTGTCTCGATGCGGCGCCTTAGTTCAGTCGTATTTGCTGAAGACGTCAATGAACAGCTCCTCTTCCCGCCCATTTGAAGCTTAACTCACCGGCCAGCTGCGGTGATGAGCTCTGCCCAGGAACGATAAGGCGCGCATTCTGACGACGCAGGTCTGCGACATGGTTTGGGGGAAGGTGCGCCGCGAAAATTCCGCGGGCGCTGAAGATCGCAGAGGATGGATCGGATGCTACGTTGCGGGCCCCGGCAGCAAAACGGATCAGCAGCGAGCAAGACTGCTTTTCTCGATTCTCTGCTCGTCAGCTAGACCGCATTTTTACTAGCTGATTGGGTCTTCTGTAATGCTTGCCGGGTATCGGCGGTCGACCAGGGTCGAAGGTGATGCTCCTGAATCTTATACAGCAAACCGCGATAGCTCATGTCGAGATGCTGCGCAGCGCGGCGGCGATTCCATCCGAAAGTTTCCAGCGCACTTTGGATCATTTTCGCTTCGGTGCGGGCCTTCACATCACGAACGACCGATCGTATGCCCACGCATGGAGCCGGCGCATCGATCGACTGATTCTGCGAACCAGCGGTTTCCGATGCGGTCGCCTTGGTTTCCAGTTCCCGGGTGGCGGCATCCGCGTCGCGCATAACAATCGTCCGCGTAACGAAATTCCGAAGCTCTCTCAGGTTTCCCTTCCAATCGTAGAGGAGAGCCGCATCCATCAACCGGGAAGGAAGGCTGCTTCCAAAGCCGCTTGTCAATTCCACAGGTGACCGGCGAATAAACTCCTCAATAAGATACGGAATCTCTTCGCGCCGTTCGCGCAGAGGCGGAACTTTGATTGTGAAGACGCTGAGACGATAAAAAAGATCCTCGCGGAATGTCTTGGCGATTAGCGCATCTTCCATCTGAACATTTGTAGCGGCAAGAACTCTGACGTCGACCTTGGTGGTTTCCTGGGCGCCGAGGCGAGCATACTGCCCATCCTGAAGAACCTGAAGGAGTTTCGCTTGCATCTGCACGCCAATTTCGCCAATCTCGTCAAGGAGCAGAGTGCCGCGATTCGCCTGCTCGAATTTGCCCGCCCTGTCTTTGATGGCCCCGGTGAAGGCGCCTTGCCGATGTCCGAAGAGCTCGCTTTCGAGTAAATCGGCCGGCAGGGCAGCGCAATTGACTTTAAGAAATTTCTCCCGCGACCGCGCAGAGTGCTTGTGAATCAACTGTGCGATCACTTCCTTGCCGGTGCCGCTTTCGCCCAGGATCAAAACATTGACGTCGACATCGGCGAGCAATTTGACCTGGCGATGGATTTCGAGCATTTGCGGCGAAGCAGCAAGAAAGAAATTGTTCCCACCAAGCTCTTCCACATATGGCATGGCCGGCATGTCTTCGGGATTATGGACGAGAGGCACAGGAGTGTGCGCCGCGGCTTGAAGATCCGTGCCAGCACAAGACAAGTCGTGAATTCCGCAGACTGCATCCTTGGCAGGAGCCAACGATTCAACAACCGACTCGACGTCTTCGCGAGTCAGCGGCATCGTTAAGATGCGCTTTATTCCGAGCTCGGCCGCTTCTTTGCGCAGATTTTGCTCGCGCAATTTCGTAATCAGACAAACTCTGTCTCTGGGAGCAAAGCTCAACAGCTGATGGAACTGAGTAGCGCACGTTGCGCTCGCGGTCGAAGCCTCGCAGAGAAGCAGGTCCGGCTCAAGCCCGTTGCTGATAAGCGCATGAACCTGAGCGTGTCCGGTCGCCTCGATCACTCGATGGCCGGCACATTCAAGAGCCACTTTGACCGTGGAACGCGCTTTGGCGTTCTGAATGTTTGTCAGAACCAGGAGGAGCGGTTTCACCAAGGCCTCTTTCCGAGAGTCAAATACTACAAATAAAAAGTCGCGCGATCATATCTCTTCCTGGAGATAGGATGCCTTCCGGATCAACGGACCACGATGTGCAAGGGCCCTTCAGTTGAAGAAACAAGCTTGCGCGGCAGTGGATCTATTTTTCCGCAAAAAAGCGATGCGTGTGAGATCGGTATTAAGCCTCTTGAGCGGCTTTTATTTCTCTAACCGTTTGAGGAATTTTGTCTATCGTAGCGTCCAATAATCCATTTCAGCTACCGCAATTTCGTCCGTTGCCCAATGTGCAGCCTCCACGGGAAAGCGGGAACCCAATCTCAAGAATCCGAGGAGCGATAAATAGGGTACCCAAAAGCGGCCGAAATGACGACGCTAACGATTGCAAAATTATGCTTCGTGTTCTGAAGATATGGGAGTAGCGTCTCAGTGTCAATGGCACAATGGTCATGAGCCTTGCGCTTGGGTAACTCGCGTTCGTAACCCACAGGGTTGCCTATCTTCATACTAGTCGAAATTGTACGAAGAGCAAAGTATATCGATCAAGTCGTGGCAGCAGCTTAAGTTCCAAACCGCAGCGAAATCGGGCGTTGTCTTGCAGCCCGTCAGAGCCCTGGATGAACGACGGCAATTCGATCCGACTGACCAGTTTTATCCACAGCTGTCCACAGGTAAAGCTCACGTGGGCTCCGGAACCCCGGACAACAACATCCATTTTCGCATTTCGTCGTATTCTGTATGGGAAAAGGGACGGTCCGATGAAGACGTTTACTCTCGACGAAGCGCAATCTCTGCTCCCGGTGCTGGAATCCCTGCTCAAGCGCGCCATCGAGGTCCGGGAATCGGCACAATCGGTCGAGTCCAGTCTAAACGGCCTGGCGCAGCGCATCTTTCTCTCGGGCGGAATGAGGGTCGATTCCGCCAGCGTCGCCAAGCAGCGCGCGGAGATGGAAGACCTTTTGAGACAAGTCCGCGAGAGCATTGCTGAAATCGATGCGATCGGCGTTCAGGTCAAGGACCTTGATGCCGGTCTGCTCGATTTTCCGTGCCGCATTGACGATCAAGTGGTGCTGCTCTGCTGGCGAATGGGCGAACCGTCAA
>CAZVYV010000070.1:0-11368 GCA_964630985.1 uncultured Occallatibacter sp. | reverse complement strand
GTGACGAAGTATTCGGAGATTGCGCGGAGTGGCGCTCCGCGCCCTGGCGTTTTGGGCGAGAGCAGTGGAGCGACAGGAAACAGGGACCTCGAAAAGAAGCTTTTGCGAAAGCTGCATCAGACCATCGCCAAGATCACGCAGGATTTTGAGGGCCGCTGGCACTTCAACACCGACGTTGCCGCGATCATGGAGCTGGTCAACGAGATTCAGGGCGCGGATGCGCAACTTGCTTCCGGCGAAGTTCCGGCGCCGGTGGTGCGTGAGCTGCTGTGTACGCTGGTTCTGCTGCTGGCGCCATTCGCGCCGTTTCTCGCCGCAGAGATGTGGGAGCAACTTGGCGAGGAGGGCGCAGTTCTTCGCGCGCCGTGGCCCAAGAGCGATCCAGACTTGGCCAGGGAAGACGAGATCGAGATTCCAGTGCAGATCAACGGCAAGCTGGTCACGGTGGTTCGCGTGGCGGCCGGCGCAGATGCCAAGACTATCGAGGCGGCGGCGCTGGCAGACGAAAAGGTCAAGGCTCGCACGGCGGGCAAGACCGTGGTGAAAGTCATCGTTGTGCCGGGCAGAGCGGTCAACCTGGTCGTGAAGTGAAGGCAGCTTCCGTGGCAAGCGTTCACGGCAACGCTCCGGTGCGCGGAACGCAGTTGCTGGTGGAACACATGAGCGATGTTGTGCGGCGTCCATCGCTCGTGGGCATTGAGATTGCCTGGCGCTGGCTGTTCGGAATTCCATTTCTGCTCATCTGCTGGCAGCAATTTCAGAAGATTCTTGCAGCATATCCACTGGAGTCTTCCGGCGCGAACTCCATCGACACGCAAAATCCCTGGGTCGCTGCGGTGCAGCTCTCGAATGTAGCTGCTTTCTATGAGCCGCACGTGGCGGCGATGTTGCGCTGGCTATTGCCGGCAGGGGCATTAATCTGGATGATCGTTTCAGGCGTGGGCCGCAATTTCCTGCTGATGCGCATGGAGCCGCGTGCGCCGTTTCGGCCCATTGCGATGATCCTGCTGCAAGGCGCGTGGTTGGCGTTGCTGGGCTTGACGGCGTGGGGCTGGCTCGGATCCATGCAATGGGTTGCAGCCACGCACATTGCGGGAGCGGGCGAGCCCGACCTGATCGGGTATTTTATTTGGGCCATTTTTCTGTCGCTGGGATTCTTTACGGCCTTCGCGCTGACAAGCTGGGCGCTGACGATCGCGCCGATTCTGCTATTGCTGGAGGGCCGGCGCTCCGTGCTCGCAAGTCTTGGGCAGGCTTTGCGGCTGGGGAGGGGTTTCACGAGCAAACTCGCTGAGATCAACCTGGTTCTGGGCATCGTGAAGCTGGCACTGCTTGTCGTGGCGATGGTTTTTTCTGCAGCACCGTTGCCGTTCAGTGACGAGCTAGGTCCCGGAGCCATGCACCTGGTCGCGGCTGCGTCCATTCTGTTCTTTCTGGTCGCGGACGACTTCTTCCAGGTGGTGCGGCTCAAGGCCTTCTGCGAATTCTGGAGAATCTTCAGGAGCAACGCCGCAGCGTGAGCTATTTGCCTGCTGCCTGAGAGGCTTCTTCCTTCAGGAAGGCATCACTTAGGGTCTTCTTATCCCGCGCAATGGGCAACAGAGTCGGATAAAACTGCACAAACGTAGTGTCGACGGCACCGTGCTGCTGGTGGCAGGAGTAGCATGGGGCGGCTGGCGGAAACAGCTTGCCATTTGCGGTCGGCGATTCGAAGTCGAAGAACGCCCACCCGCCGGGAAAGCGCGCCTCATCCTTAACGTGAACCGCGAAGCCCGTCACGCGGGTGCCTTGGAAATGGCCATGCTGGTTGATCGATCCATTGCTCTCGGCCTCGCGCCCCTCGAGCACCATAACGGTCTTGTCTGGCCACCTGCCTGTCGCCACAAAACTGTGATATGCCTCGGGATTGACAAAGACGTTATCAAACGTGCTCATGTCAGCCGGGTTGGCTGTGTAGCTCATGCCAATGCCAGAGGATAGGTAGATCCATTCACGGTAATTTGTAGGTTGAAGCATGTCGCCATTGGGTGCGTATGCAGGTGCTTGCTCGGCGGCAGCGCTGGCCGCTGGCGCATGGCGAAGCAAAACAAGCAGGGAAATTGCGATCAGGCAAGCGCCTACCGCCAGTATTGCTTTGGAACGCATGGGACCTCCGACCAAAATGAGCTCGCGAAAGGCAAACGGAATGTTCCAACGAAGTGGCAGCCAGATCCGGCGCGTTTCCCACAGGCTGCTTCTAGAACAACTTCAACTGGATGACGAGATACTTCTTCGGGTCATCGCGCATGCCCTTGATGAGTTGCTGCGCCTGGTCAGCGGTTTGATCAAGATGATCGTAGAGCGAGCGGCTCTTGACCAAGGCGCCGGCCGTGCCCTCACCCGCATTTATCCCCTTGGCGATCTCGTCGAGATTGGTCAACGTATCGTCCAGTTTCCTGGCAAATTCAGGATCCTTAACCAGCTTGCCCAGTGAGCCTTTGCCGGAGTTAATTTGCGCGGTCAACTGGTTGAGGTTCGCGGTCGCGGCATTCAAATTGTTATAGAGAGTCTCGTCTTTCAGCAGCTTGCCGGCGGTGCCTTTGCCGGCGTCAAGATCTGTAGCAATGGAATTCATATGGTCGACAGTCGAGGTCAACTTGGTATAGAGCGTATTGTCGTTGATCAATGCGCCAGCCGTGCCTTTGCCTTGGGCGATGGCCTCGGTAATGGTCTGGAGATTGTCGGCGATGGACACAATCTTCCTGGCCAGCGCCGGATCGTTGAGGAGCTGGCCCACCGTGCCGCGTCCCTGGTTGAGCGTATCAACGAGGGTCTCGATTTTGTGCACAAGCACGTTCACTTCCTGAATGGAGACCTGGCTGGTGTTGATGACGGACTGAATGGTTGGCGCGCCTGACTGTTGAAGCTCGGCGCCGTTGGATACGGGCGGCCCCGTTGCGTGGGTGGAGTCGATGTCGAGGTAGCTGTCGCCGAGGACGCCAGCCGCCTGGATGGAGGCCAGCGAATCCGTATGCAGGTCGTAGACATATTTCTCGCCCACCTGCATGGTCACCTCGACGGGATTGGGATTCCGCGCGGGGATCACACGCATGTGGATGACATTGCCAATGGTGACGCCTTCGAGGCTAACGACCGCGCCATCTTTCAGGCCGCCAGCGTTGGGAAAGTAACAACGCAGCTCGATGCGGCGAGCGAACAATCCGCCCGAGGATGAGGTCATGAGAAAGACGATGGCGGTCAGCAGGGCGAGGGCGACCAGAACCAGCGCTCCCACCTTAAGTTGCGACCACTGAATCTCTTTGCGGCTTGGCACTTGACTCCTCTCGGGGAACCCGGCGAATCAACGACTTGAGGATATCAGAATGGGCGCGCTTAAAGCCCGTCCTCGAGCACCACGCTGGCCATGGCGAGTTGGGCGGTGTGGGTGAGCGACAGGGCAGAGCGGACGACCCCCAGCATGCCGGCAATTTGCGCAGCGCGGCCATGGAAGCGCAAGCCGGGTTTTCCGCTCGGCTCACGGACCACCTCAATTTCAAGCCAGTTGACCCCGAAGCTGATTCCGGTTCCCAGAGCCTTGGCTGCCGCTTCCTTGGCGGCGAAGCGCGCGGCAAAACTCTCAGCCGCATTGCGCTTACGCCTGCAATAAGCCTGTTCCGCCTCAAGATAAACGCGATTGAGAAAGCGCCCGCCGAAGCGATCCATAGAGTGCTGAATGCGCGCAATTTCAATGAGATCGATTCCGGAACCAGCGATCATCTTGTTTATCAAGCTACAACATTCCTGCCAGAGCGCGAAGGGCGGAGTGCCGGCCAGAATGGGGGGCAGCGCCGCCGAACGAAACCGGACAAGGCGAATTTGAAGCAGGCTCCGATGACCGCGGACAGGTTTTACACATATCTGGACTGTCGGGATGTGTCAAAGGCGGTCATGCCCGTTCGACTCCGCAACAGCATTCATCCACCCCAGCCTGATTCCGATAAACAGCACGTGAAGATGACGATGCAGGAAACGAGCCGACGGCAGGCCCCGAACATCCCCTGGGCGATGCAGATGAAGGCCGTCTCCACCGAGGATCCGTCGCGACTAGTGCAGGCGCTAACCGGCGCTATTCTCGGTTGCGGGGGATGGGTGTTGAGCCGCGGTGCGAACGATACCGGCCGAGTGAACATGCTGTTCGAGTTCGAGCGGCAGGCCTGCGTGGACATTTACACGATCCTAATTGCGTCGGGGCTGGAACTCAGCCAGAACGGGCACGTCCGCCTGACCGAGCTGTGCCAGTGCACGCGCAGCCAGCAACGGGATTGCGGCGCGGAGATTGCCAGCGTCGATCTGGAGGTTCAGACCTTTCCCCCGGAAATTACAGACGTAATGCAGCCGACGGGGCCTGCTTAGAAGCAGCGAAGCTAGCGGAGTCAGCGATTCTGGAATTAGGTGAGTGCGCACCATAGCGCTTTCTCAGATCTCTATTCCCTCATCCCTATTCCCTAATCCCTGTCTTTCTCAACCTGCCTCGACCAGCCCATATTTCCGTTGCCATGTCTGCTTGAGCTGCGAACGCACGGCGGCGCGCTCGGCTTCTGTCACTGCGGGCTCGGGGCCGAGGACAAAACTCGCAGCTTCCTTCTTGGCCAACTCCAATAATTGGCGATCGCGCAGGAGATCGGCCACACGAAAGTCCGGCAAACCCGCTTGCCGCGTGCCAAAAAATTCGCCCGGGCCGCGCTGCCTGAGATCGAGATCGGCCAGCTCAAAGCCGTCCTGCGTTTCGACCATGGCGTTCAGGCGCTCTTCGCCGAGTTCGGAAATGCGATCACCTGTCACGAGAATGCAGTAGCTTTTCGCTGCGCCGCGACCCACGCGGCCGCGCAACTGGTGCAACTGTGCGAGGCCGAAGCGCTCCGCGTGCTCCACGACCATCACGGTCGCGTTGGCGACGTCGACGCCGACTTCGATGACGGTGGTCGAGACGAGCACATCGATCTCGCCGCGCTGAAAGCGGCGCATGATAATTTCTTTTTCGTCGGCATCGAGGCGGCCGTGGAGCAGGCCTACGCGCAAACCGGCGAACGGCCCCTTTCGGAGCTTTTCATGCATCTCAACGGCGGACTTGAGCCCTGATTTCGCGGTTGGGGCTGGTTCCTTGGCTAATCCCGGGAACAGCTCCGCTGTTTTACGTTTTGGAGTAGTTCTATGCCGAGGTGTGGGCGGCAGGGCAGCCTTTTCAGCCTCAGGTTCGTCGCGCGAAAAATCCAGTTCCGGCTGGTCGTCCTTCGATCCTTCGATGACCGGGTAGACGATGTACGCCTGTCTGCCCTGCGCCACCTGCTTGCTCACAAAGTCCCAAACCTCATCGGCGCGCTCGCCCGGCATGCGTCGAGTGACGATGGGCACGCGCCCCGGCGGAAGCTCGTCGAGCGTGCTCAGGTCAAGGTCGCCGTAGAGCGAGAGCGCCAGGGTGCGCGGAATGGGCGTGGCTGTCATGACCAGGACGTCAGGCTCGGGCTGGTTGGGTTTCCTCATCAATTTGAAGCGCTGCAGGACACCGAAGCGATGCTGCTCGTCGACGACGACCAGGCCGAGCCGGTCGAACTCAACTTTTTCCTCGATGAGCGCGTGCGTGCCGATGATCAAGTTGGCGTCGCCGCGATTGATGAGGCCGCGATTGATCCTTTTGCGGTCTTCGTCGAGCGAGCCGGTGAGGAGAACGATGCGCGGCTTGCGGCTGGAGCGCTCCAGAAGTTTGCGCGCTGCCAGATAGTGTTGCGTGGCCAGAATCTCAGTTGGCGCCATGAGCGCCGCTTGATAGCCGTTTTCCATGGCGACCAGCATGGCCTGAAACGCGACGATCGTCTTGCCGGAGCCGACATCGCCTTGTAGCAGGCGCCGCATGGGGTGGGGTGCGCGCATGTCGGTGACGATTTCGCCCAGCGCGCGCTTTTGCGCGGCAGTGGGATGAAAAGGAAGCACTTCCCTAATAGCCTCGCGGACCTTGTCGTTCGTTGCGAAAGCAATGCCCACCCGCTCCTTCATGCGTCGGCGCTTGAGTTCAAGGCCGAGCTCGAGAAAGAAAAACTCCTCAAAGACGAGGCGGCGGTGGGCGGGGGTCGAAAAGCTTTTTAGGTCAGAAAGAGCCGTGCCTTCGGGGGGAAAGTGAACTTCGCGCAGCGCAGTCTCGCGATCGGGAAAGTCGAGCCGCGTGAGCATCGATTGCGGCAGGCACTCCGGCACCGCGCCGCGCATGGATTCGAGCAGGTTGAAGATCACACGGCGCTGCCATCGCGAAGCCAGGCGGCTGCCCCCGAGCGATTCGTAGACAGGCGTGATGCGGCCCACTTCGAGCATCTTCGTCTCTGCATCGGCGGTTGCGTCCGGCAGAATCTCGAACTGCGGCTGAATCATTTTGAAGTTTGTAGTGGAGCGAGAAGGCTCGACTTTGCCGTAGACCGCGACGGTTTGCCCGGCCAGGAATTTGTCCTTGAGATAGGGCGCGTTGAACCAGACGCACTTGAGTGCGTGGCGGCCCTGACCGACAGTGAGCTCAAAGAGCGGCATGCGGCGCGTGCGCAACAGAGCCGAGCCGCGCACTTCGCCGATCACGCTGGCCACTTCGCCCGGTTTCAATTCGTCAAGGCTGACGGGATTCTGTCGGTCCTCATAACGAAAGGGGAGGTGATAGAGCAGGTCCTCGGCGGTCAGGACGCCTTTCTCGGCGAGCATTTTGGCGAGGGTTGGACCGACGCCGCGCACATACTGCACTTGATCGCTGAGGTTGGGCACATCTGGATGCTAAATCGCTGAGATGGCGCGCAACAATCTGTTGGTGGCACGGGCAGTGCGACTCAACTCAACTGAAGCCCAGCACGGGGTGCGGAATGTAGGGCTCTTCGAGCGCCGCGATCTCTTCCAGTGTCAGATGGACGGAGAGCGACGCGACGGCGTCTTCGAGATGATGGGGCTTGGTGGCGCCGACGATCGGTGCGGTGACTGCAGGCTTGGCCAAGAGCCATGCCAAGGCCACTTGCGCGCGCGAAATGCCGCGCTTTTCGGCGATTTCGCCCAGGCGGTCGACGACTTTGTGGTCGGCTTCCTCAGTTCCCCCGTAAAGAAACTTGCCGAAACGGTCGGTCTCGGAGCGCAGTGTTTCTTCCGCCTTCCAGGCTCGCGTGAGGCGGCCACGCGCCAGTGGGCTCCAGGGAATGACGGCGATGCCCTCAGACTTGCAGAGGCCGATCATCTCGCGTTCCTCTTCGCGGTAGAGCAGGTTGTAGTGGTTTTGCATGGAGACGAAGCGCGTCCATCCGTGCAGGTCGGCAAGATAGAGCGCCTGGGCGAACTGCCAGGCAAACATCGACGATGCGCCGATGTAGCGCACTTTTCCCGCTTTCACCACGTCGTGCAAAGCCTCCAGAGTTTCTTCGATGGGCGTCTCGTAGTCCCAGCGATGAATCTGGTAGAGGTCGACGTAATCGGTTTCGAGGCGCTTGAGGCTCTGGTCAAGTTCGAAAATGATTTCTTTCCGCGAAAGGCCCTTTCCGTTGGGCTCGTCGCGCATCAGGCCCTGAAGCTTCGTGGCGATCACGACGGATTCGCGGCGGGTGTTGGCCTTGAGGAATCGGCCCACGACGACTTCGCTCTCGCCGCTTGAATAAACATTGGCCGTATCGAAGAAGTTGATGCCGAGATCGAGCGCCTGGCGGAGAAACGGCTGGCTGTCGGCCTCGTTCAAGGTCCAGGCATGGCGTCCCGGCATCGGTTTCCCTTGAGCGGGGCTGCCGTAGGTCATGCACCCGAGGCAAATGCGGGAAACTTTCAGTCCAGTGCGGCCGAGATTGACGTATTCCATAAGGGCTCCTGCTTAGATTTTAGTGCGTGGCGCCGCTCTGGTTTGGATGAAGCGGCGTGTTGTTGGTGGCGCGAGCATTCTCATGCAGCGAGCGCCTCCGGTCGTCGAAATTGTGACAATTCCGTGACACAGTACTTTCGTGCTTTGCTCCGCGGCCCACGATCAACATTGGTTTTTTCAATTGTGCGAACATCGGGAGACAACTCTTCCTGGGGCGCAAGGGTCTAAAATTACAGGGCACGGCAAGAGAGAGTGTGTCTGAGTGCCCCCCGTATGGTCCGGCGTGTACGGGAAAGAGAATTCAGGACGTCTAACAAAAACTGCTCGCGACGTCTAACAAGGGTTGAGTTGGACCATTTGCCAGAAAGGCGCCGGAAAAATTGAGCCAGGAAACGGCAGCGACGACCGATCCGCAGAGGGCAGGCCTGCTTTTCGTGGGCCGGCCTGCGAAGAGCCGTAAGGCGCAACATGGATCAAAGTTGCTGGGGCGCTGGCAAACTCGAGTGCTCGCCGCGAGCGCGGTCCCAATCTTCGTTCTGCTGGCCGGTTGCGGTGGATCGGCATCCGGCACATCCTCAAACGGCACATTGTCGGTTTCTCCCGGCACTGCCACGATTGACACCAACTGTACTGGCTGCAACGCCCTGAACGGTTCAACGGGCCAGGCCACTGAGCAGTTCTCCGCAACTCTGAGCGGCGGAGGCGCGGCTTCAGTCAATTGGACGGTGAGCGGCGGAGATCTTAATACGGGCGCCGGTTCCGTTTCGTCCAGCGGCCAATACACTCCACCCCCATACCTGACGGCAGACAGTGTAAAAGTGACCGTGATTGCTACGATCGCCTCGGGGACGGGTATGGGCACATCGGCAAGCGCCACCGTGACCGTGACGCCAGGGTTCCTGGAGCCTCTATCGCCCGAAAATGTCGCGCTTGGCGCCAGCGCAACCGTGACCGTCACGGGCTATATTGCCGAGGCCGGCGGCAGCACGGGAATTAACTACGCCATTTCAAGCTCTGCGACAGGGTCGAGCGGCGGTGCAGGCTCGCTTGGCTCAACGGGCTGCACGCGGAGCGCGAGCGAGTTTACGCATTGCTCGGTTACCTACACGGCCCCGGGAACGATTGCGGCGACGGCGGCTAACTATATTGTGGGCACGATCGGCACGTCGTCTTCAAAGACCGCGTCTCAAGTACTGCTGAACACAGCAGGGATTTCGAGCAATCCGGCGACCCACCAGACGCAATTGGCGACGCCGATTTTTCTGGGCAGTTCCGGCGGAAACAACAACGACTACGACACGCAGAACGGACAGATTATCGATTGCTGCGGCGGCACGCTTGGAGCGTTGGTCCAAAACAGCAGTGGCACGCAGTACATTTTGAGCTGCAACCATGTGCTGGCGCGCAGCGATCAGGCAGCGGTGGGCGAGACGATTGTCCAGCCGGGACTGATTGACAACAACTGCACACCGAATGGAGTCGGCTCCGGAACCACGCCTGTCGGGGTTCTGATCACGTGGCTGCCGCTCAGCTCTGCTTCGACCAACGCTGACGCGGCCATTGCTCAAGTTAACTCGGGAGCGGTGAGCCCGACCGGCGCAATCATGGAGTTAGGCACGCCCGGTGCTGGTGGCGTGCTGTCGGCCGCGCCTCCGGGAATTTCTTCGACGGGCGGCAAGGGCGAGCCCCCAACTGTCAATATGTCGGTCGCCAAGAGCGGGCGGACAACTGGACTGACGTGCGCAAACATTACGGCAGTCAATCTAAGCGTGGAAGTCAGCTACTTCAAGAATTGCGAGGAGACAGAGCCTTACCTGACCAAGACCTATACCAACCAGATTTCGATCGAAGGGAACGACTTCAGCGATGCTGGCGATTCCGGATCGCTGGTGGTTGATTCCAGCGATGCCGAGCCGGTCGGATTGTTCTTTGCGGGCGGAGTGACGAACACCGGCGTGAGCGATGGCGTCGCCAATCCCGTGTCCGCAGTACTGGCGGAGCTGGGCTCGCAGGAGGGGACCTCCTACACGTTTGTCGGCACAACGGACCACTCGGTTAGCTGCCTGAACTATGGCAACGCCACGGCGACAGCAGCGCAGGCCAGCACACTCACAGACGCGCAGAGCCAGCTTGCTCAGCAGGCGCTGGCGCAGGCGCGCACGCTGGTCAATCCCTCCGCCGGAATCCTGGGCGTCGCGGCGGGCAAGAGCAGCGACCATGCCGGCCGGGCAGCCGTGATTCTCTATGTCGACCAGAATATGAACGTGACCGCGCCGCAGATGGTAAATGGAGTGCGCACGGAAGTGATTCCGACGACAGCGCAGGCTTTGGCAGCGGGTTTGGTTCCAAAAGCCGCGGCGGAGACGAATGCGCTTCCTCCGCTGTCTTCGGCTGCGCTCAATCAGGCCATCGCCACGAAGGAGCAGATGGCGCCGAGCCTGATGAAACAGAATCCGGCCTTCTTCGGCGTGGGCGTGGGGCAGAGCTTCGACAACCCGAAAGAGGCCTCGCTGGTGATCTACGTCGACCGCACGCAAGTTCCCGCCACGCTTCCGGCCACGATCGACGGGCTTCGCACCCGATACATCATTATGAATAGGCTGCACGTCACGCGGTCGTACCTGGGTGGGCAAATCCGGCAGCAAAGTCACTGCATGGCACATGCGCGGGCCGGCCAATCCAACAGCCTCGATCTGCTTGGCAAGCCCAAACTCAGAAATCTCAATCTGTATTGAAAAAGGGCCGCCCGCAGGCGGCCCTTGTACCCCCGTCTCAAAGCATCGTCAGTTGACGGGCTTCGCTTTGCCGTTTTTCAAGCTGTCGTCGATGATGGATCCGATTTTCTGCTGGTTTTCCTGAGCGGTATGGCCCAGTTCAGCGCCCATCTTGCTCATCTGTTCGTTGAACTTGCCTGCCTCGGCGTTGAATTTGCTCATGTCGATGTTCACTTCGGCCTTGACCTCGGCGTCGATCACGCGGCGCTGAAGTGCCTGGACGTTGCGTTGAATCTGCTGTAATTCCTCGCGCGAGATAGTAGCGCCCGGTTTGGCGGTCAAATTGGCCACCGTCGCGTTCAATTCTGCCATCTCTTTGGAGAGGTCGGGTGCGGGAATGTCGGCTGTGGCCTTGCGCGCCTCTTCCCGGGCTTCCTCGCGCACCTCCTTGCTGGAATCGCGGAACTGTTCACCCAGCGCGCGCATCTGCTCACCTTGATCGTGCATGGCCTTTTCCATATCTTCGATCTGGCCCACGAGCGCGGGATCGTCGATAACGTAATATTTTCCATCGTGCCGAAAAAGCAGGAAGCTTCCATGCGCGACGCTGCGCGCCTTCTCCACTTCTGCTTCCATGTCACCGCCGGTGTTTCCGCAGAACCGCGTTTTCGTCCCCGGTTCGCCGACGATCGCGTAGGCGTCGCCGTCGGCAAAGCAATTTGCGTGGCCTTCGTAGTCGTGCATGAAAGCCATCATTGGAGGCATGGGGGGGATGTCAACGTGCACGTCAATGGGCGGAATGGGTGGAATC
>CAZVYV010000069.1:0-11391 GCA_964630985.1 uncultured Occallatibacter sp. | reverse complement strand
TGGTCGCGGTCGGCGTGAAATTCGCCTTCGGCCAGATCTTGGCCAAAGCTGCCGCGCCGGGATCAAGGAATCCGGTGGGGAACTTCTGGCCGTTATCCATGTTGTAGGTCGTCGTGCCGGAAGTGTACGTGGTTGTCGGCGTCAGTTGTGGCAGGGTTGCGTAGTTCGTGCCATTCGCGACAACAGCAGTGCTAAGGTCGCTGCACCACTGTCCGCCGCCTACGCCGCTGAACGTGCCGCCGGGGCTTGCCGGACCGCTGCTGGGCACGGGGCCCAGAACGAATCCATGCGGGCACAGCGTCGTGTTGTCGGTGTTGTCGGTCGAGAAGTCGCCAGCCATCATTTCAGGCGTGGGAATATTCGACGTCAAAATATTGGCGTTGCCCTGGTTCTGCAACCACTTCTCAAAGCCGCCCCAGAACAACAGTTTCTTGTGCGTCCCTGGAACCGGGCCACCAAAACTGCCGCCCGGATAATAGTAGCTTTGCGGGCCAAGCTTCGTGCCCGCATTGTTCTGCGACCAGCCGTTGGCGTTCAGCACGTTGTTGCGCGCGTTGAAGTAGCCTTCGCCATGATAGTTCGCGCTGCCGGAACGGCTGATGGTGCTGACCACGAGCGGGCCGAATGCATCGTCCGCGCTCATGTTTGAGGACTGCATGCTGACCTGCGAGGTCATCTCAGGCGAGATGATCACAAGCGACCCGGCCATGTTGCCGATGTCAATCGTTTCCGCGCCGTCCACCAGAATCGATGTGCCGCCGCGATAAATCGAGCCGTTCGTGTAAAAGCCGTTTCCTTCACCACCCTCATCGACCGTGATGTTCAAATCGCTGAATGCCGGTGCCGTAGAGGTAATGCTCCCGGATGTCGTAACCGTGCCGGGCAGAACCTTCAAAAGCTCTGTGGTATCGCGGCCTTCGAGCGCGAGGTTGTCAATATCCGCGGAGGTCAAAACGTCAACGTGCGCGCCATTGTCGACGGGGATCATCTCCGCCGATGCGGACACCGTAATGGTTTGTGATTCGGCGCCGACGGTCAGATCGAGGGCGGGAACCGTCTTTGCGTCGCCGGCGTTTAATACGATGCCGGTTACAGCCTTGGCTTGGAAGCCTTTTGCTGACGCTTTAATGTCGTATGTGCCTGGCGTCAGAGATGGGAACGCATAAAGGCCCGCTCCATTGCTCGTCTCTGCCGTGGCGAATTTCGTTGCTTCGTTGGTCAGCGTCACAGTTGCACCTGGAATGACGCCGCCAGACTGATCTTCTACCGTTCCGGATAGCGTCGCGGTGACTTGTGCTCTCAGGGTCGACGGCAAGCCGAGGACCACGAGCGCCAGCATTAGCAGCGGCAAAACCACTGCCCACCTGAAGCTCCCCATGGTAAGACCGTTTCGATTCATCACTTATCTCCTCCTAAATTCTCAGCTCTCGCAGCACCGAGCCAGCTGAGCGCACCCGAATTTAGCCGCACGAACACACAGCTACCTCAAGTGCGTCCCGAACTATAGCCACTCGGTTGAATCCTTGTCAACCGAAAAGTTGATTACCTGCAGCCAAAAAAGCGATTTATTAAACAACACGTGCCCTCTTTTAGTTACTCCGCGAGTCGAAGAAAGCGGTTTATCGAGCAATCGACTGATACATCATCACTTAGCTCGCAAGAAAACCGATTTATTTCTCTGGTTTTCCGTAAGCGCAAAACAGCAATCTCTTGAATTCTGTAGTTTTCCATGAACATGTTTCAATGGGGAACTTCCTGCGCCTCGATGTCCCACGCCCAGCGCCGGTTCGCTGTCCTCAATCCTTTAACTAGCCTGATTTGACGAATCGCAATTGGTGCCAATGCAGGAGGGTTCAGGCAACGACTACTGCACCGTCAAGTGCGCGGTCACCGAGTGGGAGAGCGATCCCGACGTGGCGGTTACGCTGAGGGAGAAGTTCTCTGCGGACAATTTCGCTCCGCAGCCCATCATTCCCAGTGCAAGTGCCGCGCCCAGCGCTGCCAGCACCATCAATCCGGTTAAGCTGCCGCGCCAGCGGCGCACTCTACCTGCGAACGGCAGAAGGATGAGCCCCAGCGCCACCGGCAGCGCTCCGCCGTCAAGCGGCCCACGAGATCGCGCATCCGCTGCATTTTTCGGCAGCGTCACTTCCAGCGTGACCACGGTCGCCCCTGAGCCGGCTTCGACTGCATTCGGCAAGAATGTCGGCGACATTCCCAGCGGAAGATTGGGCGCGCTCAAGCTCACGGCTGCAGGCATCGTCGTTCCGTTTACCGGCGTCAGCACGAGCGTATAGCTCGCCGTACCGCCCGCGGGAACGCTGGCGCTGCTCGAGCCGCTCGCGACAAATGTCAGCGTGAAGTCCTGGACGTTTTCTGCCAGCGCGCTGCTGGTTCCCGGCCCATAGTTGTTGTCCCCGGAATAGGCTGCTGTAATCGAGTGCTGCCCTGCCCCGAGCGCCGATGTCGTGATTGTGGCTGATCCGCCAGCAATCGTGGCTGTGCCAATTTGTGTCGATCCGTCGTAAAACGTCATCGTGCCCGTTTGCGCGTTTGCGTATGCGGGAAGGCTTGCAGTGAACGCGATCGGGTTCATCGCGAACACCGGGTTCGCGGATGTCGAAAGCGAAACTGCCGGAACGGCCGGTATCACGTTCAGAGTTACAGTCGCTGTGCCGGCGGTGTAGTCGGTAGTATCAGCGGGCGTCAAGGTAGCGTTCAGCGTCTGCTGTCCCACACTCAGCACAGTTCCCGCCGCCGGTGAATAGATAAAGCTCCCCGCCACTGGCGAACTGGCGTCCAGCTGCGTCGCGCTCAACGCCGTGCCATAAACAATGGGCGCCGGCGTCGCCCAGTTGATCTGCGGCTTCTGCTGGTAGATCACATTGTCCTGCGCCGTCACGTTGCTCGAGAACGTCACGCTCGATACCGTCGCCGTCAGTTGCCCGGCGTAGCTCGCTAACGTCGTGTATGTCCCCACACTCAGTGTCAGCGTCACAGAATCGGTCACATTCGCCGCAAGGCTTCCGTTGCGAATGCAGGTCAGCGTGCCCACCGTGCACGTCCATCCGCCGATTGGATCGGTCATGCGGGTCACCGTAATTTGCTGCGGCAAAGTGAACGTTAGAATCGCCGAGCTTGCAATTTCCGTCGTTGCGCTGGTGTTGGTTACATTCACCGTCAACTGGTCCGCCGTGTCACCCGATTTCACAATCAGCCGGCTCGGATTGAACGTGACATTTAACGTCGGAACCACCACGGGCTGCACAAAAGTCGATAAATCGAAGAGCGCATATTCCAGCATTTCTTCTTGCGCGCTCATGCCGCTTTCGGCTGGGCACTCGTTGGGGAAGACCGTTCCACTGATCGATGGCAGGTTGATCACGTGGTAATCGTTGAACATGACGCGTCCGCACTGGTTCGCCGCAGGCGCTCCCACCGGGGCGTTGAACGTCATTTGCATCACTGGATTGCCGGTTTCTCCGGAGTATGCGCCGCTGTTCAGCGTCAGCCATGACTGGGTCGGAGCAATCACTCCGCTTACGTCTGTGCGTAGGGTGCTGATATTGATTTGGTTCATGGAGCCGGCTACCGTCGCGCCCGCATTCTGCAGCCATTGAGCAAGCGTCGCTCCGTCACTGAAATTCGTTGCAATTGTTCCCACACCCGAATTCACCTGCTGTTCCGTCGTCGTGGTCCAGTCCGCTACCGGCGCAAACTGCGCGCCGATCGGCGATTCGGAATCGAGATAAGCGTAGCTGTAATGCGTCGTGAACACGCGGCCGCCTGCGTTGGCGTAGTTCACAAGATTGGCGAGTGGGTTTTGCGCTTGAACAAACAGCCCGCCCTGGCATGGAAACATCACCATGTCATACCCGCCGAGAACTGCCGGATTGCCTGTAAGCGTCGACTCTACCGGCGTCGACGCGCTGATCTCCGCTCCAGGGTTCCCGCCTCCTTGGTAGAGATGGATGCGCCCGTTGGGATTGACCGAGCCTGTGTCGTCGGTAAACTCCGAGGACGCAATGCCCATGTCGAGCAGTACGCACTCCACTCCATCTACGCTGCCCGTCACGATTGCAATCTTGGGAATGTCGCCTTCCGTCTGATTTGCCGGCATGTTCAGAACGAGTCCCGTCAGCGGGCTGGTTCCAACCTCTTCATTCGGAAACTGTCGCCGCCACTTTCCCGCCTGAATTACAACCGTGTACGTCGCGTTCTCGGGAATATTGGCCAGCGTGAACGTCCCGTCGACAGCCGTGTAGGCGTAACTCACGACGCCGGTCGGTGCCTGGTAAGTCAGGCATTGCACGCCCGTTGGCAGCGCCGCTACGGGAGCCGTGGTCGCATACACCAATACATTGGGGAGCGGAAGCGCATTCGTCGTCCGCGGGTCAAACACTACGCCGCTGATGGTTGTTGCCTGCGCGAACGCCACCGCGCCCGTAACCGGCAAAAGGCAAAGCAGGATTGGCGCCATTCGCCTCCAGCTTCCCAGCCTGTTGTCGATCTTCGCGAGAGCGACCGCGGCGAAACAAAACAATCTATGCATGGCGACGAATCTTCACCCCAAAGGCCGGTCGCGCTCGTTGTGAATGCTCTTACGCGCTGTTACTTCATCGTTCGTTCCAGCCGAACGCGTTCTCAAAGTGCGCAATCTCGGGCGCCGCTCCCGCCAAAAGATACACGCTCACAATGTCGAACCGCACCTGCGGCATCAATTCGCCAGGCAGTTGCCGAACATACTGGCGAACCAGGCGGCGCAGCACATTGCGTTTGTGAGTGTCGATCGCGGCTTCGGCCGGCGCCATATCATGTGCCGTGCGCGTCTTCACCTCGAAGAAACAAAGCAGCGTTCCCTGCCACCCAATCAGATCCAGATCGCCCGGCAAATTCCCGCCCGACCACCGTTGCGCCACCACAATGTAGCCCTTGCGCTGCAGATAGGCGCGAGCCGCATCCTCGCCCTCGATCCCTGTAAGCAAATGGGCCGGCATCTCCATGCCTCGGCCCCGACGCGCTGCTATCCAGTCCAGGCCGCCCATCATCCGGTCCAGACTTCCATTCCGCATCTGTGCTACCCAGCCCACGGCCCACCCCACAGGCAACATTGTCTGCTGCAATACGAAACAGCGCAAATCTCAGTTGCCGTGATCACGCCGTCACAGTGGCGACTGCACTGTGCTCGAACTCCTTCTCCGCAATAGTCAATGCATCTTCCAGGATGTCGAGCGCGACCGTCGCTTGCTCCTTGCTGACGATCAGCGGAGGCGAAAGCCGCAGCGAAGTCTCGCCGCAGCCAAGCATCATCAACCCGCGCTCGAAAGCCAGCGTCTCAATGCGATTGCGCAATTCCACGGCTGGCTCTCGCGTTGCCTTGTCCTTCACAATCTCGATGCCGATCATCAGCCCGCGTCCGCGCACGTCGCCCACCAGTGGATGACTCTTCTTCCAGCCGCGCAGGCGCTCCAGCATGAACTCTCCCACGCTTGCCGCATTCGCAAGCCCCTCGCGCTCGATGATCTTCATCGTCGCCAGCGCTGCCGCAATTGACACGGGATTCCCGCCGAAAGTCGACGCGTGCGACCCCGGCGCCCAGTCCATAATCTCCGCCCGCGTCATGCAAATGCCCAGCGGCATTCCGCTCGCAATGCCTTTGGCGATGCAGACAATGTCCGGCTCCACGCCCGACTCCTCGATCGCCCACCATTTCCCGGTCCTGCCGCAACCCGATTGAACCTCGTCCGCAACCAGTAAAATCCCGTGCCGATCGCAGATCGCTCTCAATTCGCGCAAGAAATTTGCCGGCGCAGGCACAAATCCGCCTTCGCCCTGGATCGGCTCAACGAAAATCGCGGCCACTTCCTCAGCCGGCAGAATCGTCTTGAACAATTTCTCTTCGATATACCGCGCGCAACCCAGGCTGAAAGCCTCTTCTTCCTGTGGCCCTCCTGTGCAGCCGCGATACACGTACGGATACCGGACATGCGTCACGCCCGGCACCATCGGTGAAAAGCGCCGCTTCTGTTGCGGCTTTGATCCTGTCAGCGACAACGCGCCCATCGTCCGCCCGTGAAACGCTCCGAAAAACGAAATGATCTGCTGGCGCCCTGTGTGATAGCGCGCCACTTTCAACGCGCACTCAATCGCTTCAGTCCCGGAATTGCCGTAGAAAAACCGGTGGGGTCCGCGCATCGGCGCCACAGCCGATAACTGCTCTGCAAGATCCGTCAAGTGCACGTCATAGAAATCGGTGCCGGAAATGTGGATCAGCTCCGCCGCCTGTTGCTGGATCGCTGCCACCACTTCGGGATGACAATGGCCCGTCGAAACCACTGCGATGCCCGCCGCGAAATCGAGAAACTCGTTCCCGTCCAGGTCTTCTACGCGAACTCCACGCCCGCGCTTGGCCACAAGTGGATACGAGCGTGTATAGCTCGGCGAAATCAGCCGGTGGTCAGCTTCAACGGCGGCCCTGCTCTTGGGCCCCGGAAGCGTTCCGTTGATCTTCGGTCCATATTGTGCATGCAGTTCTTGCCTTTTCGTCGCATTCTGGCTCATCGCATTCTCTCCTCGGCAGATTCGGTTGTCTCGGGCTTCGCGCGTTTCGCCGCATTTATTCAGCGTCGGATGTGGCGCAGCCACGGATCCCATTGCGTGAGATCGTTTATTTCCTTAGGGCCCTTCGAGGGCCAATGCAGGCGAGGATCTTCGGCGAAGGGTTGTGCTAGTCGCCGCCGAAGAGGCTAGGTCGTGTGCGGGTGGGCAGCACCCGAAGGTGCTTCCGCGGGCACATGCGCTGCGCACGCGAACGCGACCAGCCCTTGGTAGCTGGTGCTTGTTGCGGTTCGCTGCTGGCGCGCATCTGCATGAATTCTCCGCTTATCGTGAGCATACCATGCAGCGCGTTGGCGCTTCCACGTTCGCGACTACGAAGGCTTCTTCGGAACGAATGCGTCCGCCGGGACCAGCTTCGTCGCGGCTTCTCCGTCAAGCGACACTGTGCTCTGTTCGAAGGCCTGCAAGCTCCCAGCGTCGGCAGCCAACGTCATCCAGCACACCGCGCCCTTTTCCAGCACCGTGCAGGCAATCTCAAAAGTAAACCGGCTCTCGACGTGATTTTTGGGGGTCCCCGACGCGCGCTCGATCCACACCGTGTGGCTGCCCAGCGAATACCTCGCATCCACCGGCTCGGTGATGACAAAGGTCTGCTTCATTCCTTCCGCTGCGCCCGCGCCGAAATTTTCCAGGTCGGCCACCGTCATCGTTTGCCCATAACACGCAAAAGGGAGCGCTGTCACCACGACCACTGATGCAGGAGTTCCGTGTTTGGCGGTCATTGCCACTTCCACGCAGGCATCTCCCTTTGCCGCGGGCGCAAGCGCCGGATACGGCATCACCGTCTTGGGCGGCGTGGGCGGGAGCACAAATTCCCAATCGGAAGGAAGGCTATAGCTGAAGCCAATATCGTCTCTCTGCACTTGGGCCGCCGGCACAGGCGTCGCAGCAGGCGCGACTGCGGGCTCAGGAGTCGCTGAACCCGTCGGATTCTGTGCAACAAGCGGCGCAGAACCGACAGCAAGAAGTCCAATTGCCAGCGGAATTCGCATCGCAATCACTTTCATTCGCCGGCCGAATCACAGGAAGCCGGCAGCACCGAATCGATCTTGAGAAAATCAGTCGCTACTTGAGGAAAAAAGCCGAGGCTGCCGCCACGATACCCAGCACCGAAACAGCAAGACCCACGTGCCAGTAGACGCGACTCCGCGTCAGCAGCGTGATCGACACGATCACGAGGCCAATCTCCAGCAGCACTTCTGCCAGATCGAAGCGATCTGCTTTCGCTTCACCTTTGTCCACGCTCGTCTGCAGCGCCTGGGCAGCCGCCTGATCCTGGACGAGCTCGGCCGCCCACTTCTTCTCGTGGTCGGCATAGGCCTTGGCCAATTTGGCGGTGCCGTCTTTGTTGTCGAGCGCAACCACGCTCATCAAATCGGCCGTCAATTGTGTATCGTTGGAACGAATCTTCTGCGCCTGGTACTCATTCCACTGGTCGGTCGCACGGTTCTGGTTGAGCACCGCATCCTCATGCGTGCGCCCGCCCAACACCGTCGTCACAGCCAGAAGCACGGCCAGCACGCTCATCGTAAAGGCCACGGGCCGCAGCGGCTCTTCGTTCGCCGCCTGCTGCACATTGTCTTTCAGGTCCTGTACATCGCTCGCGTCCATAGGTTTGAGCCTTCTCATTTTTAGATTGAGTGCTTTCGGGGGAAGCCGGATGCCACGAAACCTGAACCCATCATACGCAAGACTGTCATCCTGAGCGAAGTTTGGCCGGCTGTTTCGGCCAAACGAAGTCGAAGGACCTGCATTTGCTTTTCAACACACTTCGGAATCACGGCACGAGGAGCTAGCAGTTAGCAGCCTATTTGCGCTTCCAGCGCATTCCGTCCTTCGAGTCCTCGATCACCACGCCCTTCTCCGCCAGTTCATTGCGGATCTCGTCGGCGCGGGCAAAGTTTCGCGCCTTCTTGGCCGCAGCGCGCTCTGCCACCAGCGCTTCGATCGCCTCATCGGTCAACGATTGCGCGGCCAGCAGTTCCGGCACCACTTCCGCCAACCTGCCAGTCTCCTTCGCCCACGCAAGCGCCCGCCTCGTCGTCTCGCCATCGCGGTCTTCGATCACATCAAAAACCGCATCGAACTCCTTCAGCACCGGAAGAATCGCATCGCGGTCCTCCGCAAAAAACTGCCCCTGATCGATTGCCGTGTTCCCCGCGCGGACCAATTCAAAAATTGGTGCCAGCGCATCGGCAGTGTTCAAATCATCGTTCAGCGCGTCTCGAAAGTCACTCTGCGCCTTCTTCGCGGCCTCTTGAATTGCCGAATTTTCGCCTTCTGTAAATTTCCCCGCCGTCAGCCGCGCTTGAAACGTCCGCAGCCGGTCGATCGCGTTGGTCGCGTCAGTCAGGCTGTCGAAGGTAAAGTTGAACGGCTTGCGGTATGGCACCGCAATCAGCGCCAGCCGGATCGCCGACGCCTTGTAGCCCTTCAGCAACAGATCGCGTGGAGTGTAGAAGTTGCCTTCGCTCTTCGACATCTTCCGCCCGTCGACCAGCAAGAACCGCACGTGCATCCAATGCCGCGCAAAGATTTTGTGCGTCGCCGTCTCGCTCTGCGCAATCTCGTTTTCGTGGTGCGGGAACATCAGGTCCTCGCCGCCTGCGTGCAGGTCCAGACTCTCGCCCAAATACTCCATCGCCATCGCGGAGCACTCAATGTGCCACCCTGGCCGCCCGCTCCCAATCGCCGTCTCCCACGAAGTTTCGCCCGGCTTGGCCGCCTTCCACAACGCAAAATCGCGCGCCGAGTCCTTCTCGTATTCGTCCACGTCCACGCGCGCACCGTCTTCCATGCCGCTCAGGTCTTTCTTGCTCAGCTTCCCGTATTCAGGAAATGCCCTCAGCCGGAAATACCAGGAGTCGTCTTCGGTCTTGTACGCCGCTCCCGCCGCAGCCAGCTTCTCCACCAGCTTCACCATCTGCGGAATGTTTTCGGTAGCGCGCGCAATTTGCTCCGGCCGCTCAATGCGCAGTGCCTCCATATCCTCGAAAAACGCCGCCACGTAGCGCGCCGTGTATTCACCGATCGGAATCCCCGCCTCGGTTGAGTTGCGAATGATCTTGTCGTCCACATCAGTAATGTTCATTACGTGGTGGACCCGCATCCCGCTCGCCAGCAGGAAGCGGCGCAGCACGTCGACTTGCAGGAATGTGCGAAAGTTCCCGATGTGCCCGTAGTCGTAGACCGTCGGCCCGCACGCATACATCCGCAGCGTCTTGCCGTCGGCAGGCTCAAGCGGATCAAGTTGTCCCGTCAGTGTATTGAACAGGCGGAGGGTCATCGCGTCGGAAATCGTGCGCTGCCCGGCTCATGCTATCGCGTCCTGAGCGTAACCCAAACCGCTCACTACACGCGAACATTTTGCCGTCAGCAGCAGATTCGATTGTAGCAGCGCGTCTTCGCGCCCCGTCCGCGTCGTCCTCGGGTACCCCACCCTCGCGGCGCACTTGTTTTTGCCGCTAGGGTGGGATAAATCCAACCCGCCAACTCAACTCGCTCAACCCACCATCGCAGTCCAGCCTACAGCAATCAACAGGAGCAGCAGCCACCATCCAAACACCGCGATGTAGCCCGAACTGCGCTTCGTTCCGGCAACGATGGCAATGCCCATGCCGAGCAATACCATTCTCCAGATCGTAATTGCGTCCACCCACGTCGCCAGCGTGTACAACGCCTTGTTTGTCTCTACTGGATCGAGGAATGCGCCCAGATTCGTCGGTGCAAAGTTTTTGATGTTGAACGACTCTGGTGCCATCCCGGAATAGATCACAATTGTCCCCAGAATCGCCCTCAAAATCTCCGGCAGATATGCGTAGTAGCAAACTGCAAAAATGCTTGCGAACTTTGCCTTGCCGCCAAACCCAAAGTTGATGGTTGCCATTAGGATCAGCGAAAAAACAGCGACAACTGCCATCGCAACGACCGGCCCGGCGACGAACACTCCCTCGGTGATCCCGACCGCGAACTTGTTGCTCATCGCGCGCTGGTCCGGCGTTGCGTTTGCCATCCGTTCCTGCGCCTTGGGGTCCAACCGAATCTGGTTGTCCACCACCTGTTGCATCCCGACTTTCTGCATGATGGCGCCGAACAGAATGTACGAAAACAGTGCGCCAATGATCAGCGGCAGCCACCAGCTCTTGTTCCCGCGCCTGATGTCTTCAAAAGTCTTCGACGGCGCGGTAAACGTGTCCGCTACGCGCTGCCATTGCGTCAATCCGGCGCCCTCTGCTGCCGCGCCCACAGGCTGAATTCCCATATCGCTCATGATTTCGCCTTTCGATGATCTTTTTCCCGATTGCTAAAGTATGCCCTGATCCAGAGAAGCTCGCTTCAAGAATAATCGGTCATCCTGAGCGAGGTCGCCGTGGCGACCGAGTCGAAGGACCTGGATTTAAACCCCGGCTTCTGAGTAGAACCCCCAAAGACACCACTGGATTCTGCTCGCCCGCGATTGTACCCTGAGCGTGCGTCAAGAATCGAATGAATTTTCTAAGGAAATGATTGCTCGAAATCAATGCGCTTGAGGTCGACGCCTCAAGATTGCAGGTAACTACGCACCCTGCGCCTCGACCGGCTCGGCCTTGAGCCTCCGGGGCCTGTCCTCAACCGGCTTCGCGGGCGTCGCCGGCCCCGTCTTCCCCGCCGGCAAGTAGCTCTTGTACACCGTAATGTGGAAGCACGCCTGCTTGAACTCCTCTTCCACATCGATCTTTCCCAGCGCTTCGAGGCCCAACAGCTGCCTCCGCATCCACGCAATCTCCGCCCGGG
>CAZVYV010000068.1:7263-11408 GCA_964630985.1 uncultured Occallatibacter sp. | reverse complement strand
AGAGCCGCCCGGCAACAGGGCAGCTCTCTCCTCAGGGAGAATAGTTCCAACGGAGCCAAACCCATTAGAACTTTCTGGCTGCATACTAGGAGCGGGGGAAGGCAGTGTCAAGAGAAAATGTTTGTGAAAATAAGTATTGATGTTTCAATACTTTAACAATGCAACCTGCCGTTCTTAGGCCCTTATTTATTCGCCGACTGTTCGCCTCACATCCTTCGGCATTTCCCGTGATTTCGCGGTGTTTCTTCGGGTTTAAGTCCAATTTTCCACAGGCGCCGCGCGACGTTAACCTTTCGGATGCGGTCTCTCAATGACCTCGATCACTTCGATTCTTTCGTCCCATTTCTCCGCCAAATCGAGATGAATGAACTCTTCGTCATAGACCGACGAGATCGGTCTGCCTCGCGCCATGCGATAAAGCGCCCTGCCGCCCCCCAGGAACCCTCCGAGCACGATCGCCGCTGCTGCCCCGATGATCGTCAGCACGGCGATGCCCAGGAGCAGTTTGCTTGTTTTCTCCACTTCCGATTCCACTGGCTCCGGAACCCTGGTCAGGCTGTCCTCGTAGTGCACGGACTCCAGAAGCCTGTGACTATCGTCAGGAACCGCGTCACCGCTCACAAGGGCCACCAGCGGCCCGCTATGGCGCACCTCCAGCGATGCTTGGTCAGAATCGGTCAATGGCTTGGGCCACGGCGGCTGCGCCTGGCTACCGGCCTTCAGATACGCGCGAATGGACGCTTCCTGCGCCTCGGCAATCTGCGGCGTGGGATAGTCGATGATGGTCAGCGTCGCCGGGCCCGAGGTGAGTGAGTAATTGGCCGTCACCGCCTCAGCGCCCTTGTCGAACGCCACCAGCGACGCGGGCAACGCGCCTCCCGATCCGGCGTAGCCGGCCGGCCCCTCCGCGTAGTGTGTCGTCTGACCGTCAAGCTTCTCTTGCGGCAGGTTCGCCAGGATGGGCGGAATCATGCCGCGATTTCCCGTCGGCACCGGCAACTGGTGGGCGATCTCGCGCAGTTCGCCCGCGGTCATTGGGCCAATGCGCGAAAACGTCGCGTCAACCACCGTCGTACCCTGCCAGAACAGAACGCGGTTGTTGTCTGACGCAGCTCCAGTACCAATTTCTTCTTTGGGCCACCCGTTTTGGCGGTAGTACGTATAGGCGCCATAGGCCCCGCTCGCATCGTCAAAGCGCAGCGCGCGCATGCTCAGCGTGTCGCCTTCGCGTTTGTAGTTCGCCAAAACCGCGGCGTCGAATCCATATTCCTTCAGGGCTGCCGCATTCGCCGGGTCAAGTTGCGCCGCGTCGGTAATAACCTTCGATGGTCCCGTCGTCACCCATCCGTCAAAATCATCGGGCAGCAGCGCCTTCGGTGACGGTGGCAGGACGATTGTGGTCGCAGATTTTTTCTCCGCCGCGGTAGGCTGCTCGCCTTGCGCCACCGCAAAAACTGCGCCGCAGCCGAGCGCCGCCCATCCCGCCAGAATCGCCACCTTATGCATGAATCGGAATCCCCGTTCCCCGAAGCGCGCGCCGGATTTTTGCTTCGCCTGCCCAACTTTCAGGGTACACGCTGATGCGCAGCATGCTGCCCCATGCACGACCTCTTCAGTTCGACACTGGGAGACGCTGAAATGTTCCCGATCGTGTTGGCGCTACCCTCTCGATCAGGCAGCGACGGAGATTGAAATCGCACGGGGCGCGCTCGGGCTGTATTCCATTTCGATATACCCCCCTCCCCCGTCATTGCGGGCTAAGCACTTTATTTTCAACGACTTAAATAAAGGAGTTGCTCTTGTAAGCCATTGATTACAAATAGGTTATGCGCAACCCTAGCCTTCTAAAAGACTTACGAGCATCCCAGGCTCTTCGTACCGTTTCCAGTGCAAAAAAGCCCGCCCCCAAAAAAGCAAAAACGGTGATTTGCAGCCAGACTGGCTTCTTCCAGCCCCGATCCGGCGCCACCCATCGAGATCGAGTCCCGTTTTCGCTACCTAAGACAAGGGTAGCGAAATCTGCGAATTCATCGGCAAACTTGGGGAAGTTTTTATCCGACGCGGAATGAGCGGCGTAGGCCAAAATCGCGCGAGGACCGGGATTGACAGAAAGACAGGAGCCGAGGGAACCGTGTTTCGTGGTCCGTGATTCGTGCGGTCAGGCAGTTCCGCTCGCGCCGCCGGCGATTGCCTGGGATGGATACAGAATGTCTCCCAGCGCCTTGTACCGGCCGCCGTAGAAGATCAGCGCATACTCCCGGGCCCCTGTGCTTAAAGGCCCTCCGATGCAGATGCTTGCGAGGAGCGCGAAGCCAAACGCAACGAAGCCGAAGAAGACCTCGAGAGCGATGCCTACAAACCACGAGGCTCCTGCTGAACCTGTAAACGCCGAATGGATTCCCCACTCCATCGCCGCAATCGTTCCCGCCAGCAACAGGCCCGGAATTGCGAGCACGATAAATGTCGCGATCGCCGCGATCGACGGGAGAATAACGCGCAAGATTGCGTAAACGATGAACTGCCTCTTCTCGGCTTTGATCCGCGCCCTCACTTGCCGCCATGCTTCGCCAGCCGTCGCATTATCGAGCGCGATGTGCGGCAGCATCCAGTCGCGCAAAATCAGGTCGCTCAGAACTCCAACAACGACGAGAAGAATGATGATTGGAATCAGAGGCAGAATAAGACCCAGGAAGAGACCGATATCGAAGTGTCCGCCTTGTTGATTCGCTTGGAATAGCCGCCAGAAACCGGCGGCGAACGGGATAGCAATCAGCACCAGCACTACCATGAAGCAGATTCCCACCACAATATTCAGCCAGAAAAACCGCGAGGCCTGATCACGATAGAGGCGCCATCCGGGCGCGATCTCCTTGACGTTGCGAATCAGGGAATAGAAGAATGCAAACCGCAGCCGCGTGATCAGATAGAAAATAAAAATCGACAAGACAATTGCCACCAGCGCAATCGCCGCGAACATCGCGATCATTGCCGGCGTGGGGTGAAAGAACGGCGGGAAGCTTGACGGTCCATGCCACTCGCCATTTCCTCCGCCATGATCCATGTGCGGCGATGAAGAGTGGAAATTGCTGCCCAGTCCTTCGGTAAGGATCGCCACCAGCCCAAGTTTCAGATAAGTACTCCATTTGAACGGCCTGAAAAGAAACTGCTTGGTGCGTTCAATGGCAAGCGCGACAGAATCAACCGCGGAGATGGGCTGCATAGGTGTCCTTTCGGGGGAGGGCCCAGCGTACCACAGAGTTACGCATTTCTTACGTGCGAAGTTCCGGACGGCCTAATCCGGGCCTGGAGCCCTGCTTACTTCGGAATCGGTGATTCGCAGTCGTCTTGAGATCACGGCATGTGGAGCGGCCACCATAGCGCTAAACCCAGAAGAGTGAGCAAGGCGAAGGCCAACGGGAAGTAAAACGGTGATCCGGCCCGAAACATGCCAATGGCGTTGAGGAGTTCTGCGGGCACGACGAGGAGAAGTATAAGCAACAGCGTGGATGGAGCAGGGCTCGCTCCCGCCGTGAAGACCAAATATGCCGTAGCAGCGCCAATGGCGATGAGTGAACCACCGAGGGCACGCAGCAATTCTCTCGCAAGCCGTTGCGCTCCCTCGTTCGCACCGCAGATCCTTACCAAGTTCGATGGAAGGCGCGGAGTGAATACATCAAAGAGACCACCGGCCGTAATGAGCGCGGCGGCGAGTTCGAGAATGATCCGGCCGGAAACCCACATTTGGCCCTCCATCAACCTCATCACCTCTATCGCAACTCTGCTGGATTCGGGCCAAGGGCTCAAAGACCGACAGCAGGCGAATCACGAACCGGATTGGCGAAACCGGTAGCAACCCTCCAACCCTCGAATGCCGCGAGCGCTCGCTCGCATACGATCCGGTGCCGCTCCTTCTTGTCGCGAACCCGCCGCCGCGTCTCCTGGTCCAACGAATCGAGATCCAAAGGCTCTAGCAGGTCGAAGGTGATGTTGGCCGGTTGAAAGTTCTTCGCATCGGCGTGCGTAATGTAGTGAATGAGCGATCCGAGGGCCGTTGCGCGCGGTACGGGCACAGGTTCTTCCCCATGCACCAGCGCCGCCGCGTAAATCCCCGCCAGCATGCCTGACGCAATCGACTCGGTGTATCC
>CAZVYV010000068.1:0-7163 GCA_964630985.1 uncultured Occallatibacter sp. | reverse complement strand
GTGTTGCGGTGAATCTGGCCATAGCGCAGGAATCCCGCGTTCTCCAGTCCCGGAATCAGCCGCAGCACGCGTGCCTGCTCGCCAAATTTCAAATGGTTCTGGAACCCAACGAGGTTGTAGCTGTCGGCGCGCAAATTCTCCTTGCGCAGTTGCACCACCGCCCACGGCGTCTTTCCTGTCCGCGGATCGCGCAGGCCCACTGGCTTCATCGGACCAAAGCGCAACGTGTCGCGCCCTCGCCGCGCCAGCACTTCGATCGGCAGACAGCTCTCGAAGTAATCGAGCTTCTCCCACTCCTTTTCTTCGGCCGGCTCGGCCTCAAGCAGCGCATCCAGGAATCGGTCGTATTCTCCGCGGTCCATCGGGCAGTTGATGTAATCGGCTGTTCCCTTGTCCCATCGCGCTGCAAAATAAACGCGGCTCATCTCGATCGATTCGGCGTCTACGATCGGCGAAATCGAATCGTAAAACGCCAGATGCTCCGCGCCGGTCAGCCGCTCAATCTCACGGCTCAACGCATCCGAGGTCAACGGCCCGGTCGCAACAATCGTGCACTTCGCGCCGTTCTCGCCTTGGACCGAAGGCGTGCTGAGGCTTGTCACCTCCTCGCGAATTACACGAATCTTCGGCTCCGCTTCAATCGCCTCAGTAATGCGCCGCGAAAACTCCACGCGATCCACGGCAAGCGCATGCCCGGCCGGAACCGCCGTCTCGTCTGCGATTTTCAAGAGCGCCGAACCAGCGCGCCGCATCTCCTGCTTCAGCAACCACGGCGCAGTGTTGACCGACTCGCTTTTCAACGAATTCGAGCAAACCAATTCACCGAACTCAGTGGTATGGTGCGCGGGCGTCAACAGCGGTTTGCCCTCCACCATCGCGCGCATTTCATACAGATCCACCTCGCAGCCCAGGCGCGCGGCCGTCAATGCCGCCTCTGGCCCGGCCAGCCCTCCTCCAATCACTCGTATCTTCGTCATATCGCCCTCGGCTGCTGTCTCATCGCCACGCCGCCGCCGTCATGGTGCGCCAGTGCCGTCCGCCTCACTGCCCGAGGCCAGCAGCTCCAGGGCCTCGCCGTTCAGGCGAACCGTGCGCCATTCGTCCATGAACTCCCCGCCGATGGTGCGATAAAAATCGATCGCGGGTGTGTTCCAATCCAAAACTTGCCATTGCAAGCGCTGACAGCCGTTTTCCAACGCAATCGCGGCAACCCGCTTTAACAGTTCCCTCCCGATGCCCAGCCGCCGGAACTGAGGCAGCACAAACAAGTCCTCAACATAGATTCCCGGCCGTCCCACCCACGTCGAATAATTGAAGAAATAAAAGGCAAATCCGGCCGGTTCGCCGTCGTATTCGGCAATCAGGCACTGAAAAAATGGTTGCGAGCCAAAGCCGTCCCGGATCAGGCCCTCCTCGGTGGCCACGACCGCGTCCGGCGCCCGTTCAAAGGCTGCCAGGGCCCGAATAAACTCCAAAATTTGCGCTGCATCCCCCGCGGTGGCCTTGCGAATCGAAGTCCTCATAACGAGATTCTAGTGTGTGATCCACGCCACACGCGCCCTCGCGTCCGCCGCACTACCATTGCACTTGTTGATCGACAAGGCGCCAACGAACGGCGTCCCTCTGGAACAGGCGGCTTGCGGCCTTAACTATCGCGAGCAAAGTTTGCGGCGGCCTTGTCTTTGGCCGTAGTGGGACGATTGGGCTTCATCCCCTTGTGCGGGGCGCTGGGTTGGATTTAAGGTTTGTTTTGCTGGAATTGTGCCCTGCTGCATGGCCTGCGCTTTTGCGCCTGTCCACCCATCAGGGGAAAACGGCGCTTGGACTGGAGATATGGCTCCCCAACGTCGCATCGTAAGCACAGATACATCTCGGCCTTGCACGTTCGTTCGCCGCCGGGCGTTTGGAATTTGAATTTTTTAGAGACAGCGGGCAGCACTCGTCCCGCTACTCTCAAGGAGATGACATGAAACACACTCTTTCGCGCTGGCTGGGCCTTACCGCTGCGGCGGGCCTGCTCGCATTTGCGCTTCCGTCCGCTCAGCCACAGTCTCAACCCGCCGACAAAATGGGAAAGATTCACGGTCACGTCATTAATCCGACGGGACAGCCCCAGGGTGGCGGCACAGAGAGCCTCTCTCTCGACGGCGGCCATACGCTGGACTTCACTTTTCCAGTCGATTCCACAGGCGCCTTTTCCGGCGAGGCAAAGGCCGGAACCTACACTTTGGTCTATCGTGCGCCCGATACACCGGCCGGCCAGATGGTCGATTCCATCCGCGGCATCAAGATTGTCGCCGGAGTGGATCTCGAGCAGGACGACGATATGTCGCGGCAGGAATACATCGACAAGATGCCGGCCGACCAAAAGAAGCAGCTCGAAGATCTAAAAAAAGTTAATGCCGAGGCCCTCAAGGCGAATGCGCTGATCGCCAATCTCAACGCTGACCTGAAAGTCGTTGGCCAGGACAAGAAAGACATCGACACCGCCCCCGCAACCGCGACGCAGGCGCTGGGCGCGAGCGCTTCCAAAGCGGACATCGCGGCCAAGACCGAGGAAATCAAGACCGCCAAGTACACCGATATCCAGAGCTTGATGACCAAAGACACCACTGCAAAGCCGGATGAGGCCTTGCTGTGGAACAACCTTGCCTTCGCGCAGGCAGGTCTCAAGAACTATGACGATGCCATTGCGTCGTACAAAAAAGCAATCGACCTCGAAACCGCATCGAAGAAACCGCGCATGCCTGTTATCGGCGCGGCCAACGAGGGTCTCGGCGAAATCTACGCCCGCACCGGCAAGGTTCCTGAAGCCAATGCAGCCTTTGACGCAGCCGCTAAGGCCGATCCTGCGAACGCTCCTCTCTTCCTGAGGAACGAGGCGGTCATCTTCTATCAGGAAAACAACAATGCCGCCGAGGCCGCCGCGGCCGATGAAGCCCTCAAGATCGACCCCACCCAGCCGATCCTGTACTACATCAAGGGTCAGGGTTTGATCGCGAATGCCACGATCGATCCCAAGACCAACCGCATCGTTTTGCCGCCCGATTGCGTGGCGGCATATCAAAAGTACCTTGAGCTGGCGCCCGACGGCCCCTATGCCGGAGAAGTTGCCGGCATCCTGCAGCAGGCGGGAGAAAAAATCAGCTCTTCCTACAAGGCGCCCAAGGCCCACTGACCCGGCCGCCTTCACTCTTGCCTCAAGAGGCGTCTGCACTGCAGGCGCCTTTTTGTGTCTTCGAGACGCCTACTACAATCGAATGCATGTGTCCTGCGCTCCGCTCGCGCATTTCTGCCAGGGGCCTGTCGTCCCTGGCTGGCCTGCTTTTTGCCGCGATCTTGGCGTTGCACGCGCAGCAGCCCGCCCCTGACATGGGTAGGATTCACGGCCGCGTCACCAATCCCGCAGGCGTACCTCAGAAAGACGGCACTGTCAGCCTCTCAGTCGACGGTGGCGTGACACTGAGCTACAACTTCGCCGTATCTCCTTCCGGCGACTACACCGGTGAGGCGCCTCCAGGTGAATACACAATCGTCTATCGAGCGCCGGATACGCCCGAAGGCAAGATCGTCGACTACATTAGCGGGGTCCAAGTCATCGCCGGGCAGGATACATCTCAAGACATCGACATGACCCGCCGGGAATTCATCGCCAGGCTCTCTCCGGACCAGCAGCGGCAGTTGCAGGAGGTTTCGGAGGCAAACATAGCAGCAGCCTCTGACGCCAAGCGCAATGCGTCCACAATCGATGCCGACCTGCAAATTGTGAATCTCGATTTCCAGGCCGCTGGAAACGCGCGCGCCACTGCGACCCAAAATCTTGGCAGCTCGGCCGACCGCGCTGACATCAACTCCACGACCGCTGAAATTGAGAACGCCAAGCTGACCGAGATCGAAACCCTCATGACCAAAGATGCGGCGGTGTATCCCACCGAACCTGTTGTTTGGATCGGCCTGGGACGCGCCGAGGCCGGCCTAAGGAATTATCTCGACGCTGAATCCGACTTCAAGAAAGCCCTCGACCTTGCGCAAAAGGAGGATCCTCCTCGGCCTGAAGTCGTGGCCGCGGCTCAGGCCGGTCTGGGCGGAGTGTACGCGCAAACGCTCATGGTCGATGATGCTAACGCCGCCTTCGACGCAGCCGCTAAAGCCGACCCTTCCAATGCCGCGAAATATCTCCGCAGCGAAGCCATCGCTTTCTTTAGCGCGAAGAACTTCGACGCGCAGGTCGGGGCAGCCAAACTTGCTATCAAGGCCGATCCCGATCAGGCCATCCTTTATTACATTGAAGCCGAAGGCCTCGCTCAGAATGGGCGTGTTGATCCAGTGACCAAAAAGCTCGTTCTGCCCCCCGGTTGCGCCGATGCGTTTCGCAAGTATCTGGAGCTTGACCCCAATGGCCCGTATGCCGCCGACGCAGCAACCATCCTCCAGATGGCAGGTGAATCCGCAACCACTCCGAGCCCAACCCCGCAGAAATGACGCGGTGCTTCTTTGACCCTCTACAATCCATTCCATGAGTCCCTGTCCATGAGTTCCGTGCCACGCAGCTCCAAATCATCCAGCCCCGCATTGCCCAGTTTCGACGAGGCCGCCGCACTGGTCACTGCTCATGCTGCAAACGCTGCGCGTATTCGTCCCGGCGTTGAGCAGGTGCGGCTCAATCAGGCTCTCAGCCGTGTGCTTGCTGAGCCGCTCCAAGCAGACGCAGACCAGCCCGCATTCGCGCGTTCAACTCGCGACGGCTTCGCCTGCCGGGCGGCTGAGGTTTCCATAGATCGTCCCCTCGCTGTCGTTGGCTCGACCCGGGCAGGAAAATCTCCGTCGGGTTCACTTCCGCGCGGATCGGCCTGGGAGATCATGACTGGCGCACCAGTCCCCAAAGGTGCCGACGCCGTCATCATGCTTGAGCATGTCGAGGAAGTTGGATCTTCTTCCGCCCGCGCGATTCGTCTCTTGCCGTCCCGCGAAATCCGAAAAGGCGAGAACATTGTGGTTCGCGGCTCTCAGGCACGTAAAGGAGAGAAGATTCTTCCCGCCGGCTCCCTGATCACCGCTGCGCAGATCGCGCTCGCGGCGTCCTGTGGCTGCACCACGCTGAACGTCCTCCTCAAGCCGCGCGTGGCCATCCTCTCCACCGGCGACGAGCTCGTGCCCATCGCCGCCTCGCCCGGCCCCAGCCAGATTCGCAACTCGAGCAGCGCGATGTTGGCCGCGATGGTCTCTGCCGTCGGCGGCGACCCATGGATTCTGCCCATCGCACGCGACACAGCCCAATCTCTCGACGCAGCGCTCGCCCGTGCCGTTGCCGCCGATCTCCTGCTGATCACCGGCGGCGTGTCCGCCGGAAAATTCGATCTTGTCGAGCCTGCTCTCATCCGCGCCGGAGCACGTTTTCACTTCAAAGGCGTTCGCATCCAACCCGGTAAGCCATTAGTCTTTGGCGAGATGCCGTCTCTGAGCACTAAGGCCAGTCCAAGACTCCGCCGCGCGAAGTGCTGCGTCTTCGGGTTGCCCGGCAATCCCGTTTCCTCCGCCGTCACCTTTCTACTATTCGCCGCGCCTGTTGTGGCGACGCTTGCCGGAAGGCGAGAGCTCGGTCCCCGCTTCGCTCTCGCGCGTCTCACTGAGGACGTCAAAACAAAGACTGGTCTCACTCGCTTTCTCCCTGCTGCCTGCACCTTTGCCGGACGTGCGCCATCAGTCGTGCTTGTTCCCTGGCAGGGCTCTGGCGACCTCGCCGCCATGGCCCGCGCAAACTGTTTCCTGGTCGTGCCCGAAGACTCCGATCGACTTCGCGCCGGTTCGACTGTCCGCATTCTGCTTCCCTGAGGAGTTCTATGCCCAAGCCCAACAAGACCTCGCGCCTCTCGCATTTCGCAGCATCCGGCCAGGCCACCATGGTCGATGTCAGCTCCAAGCAGCCCACGCACCGCACCGCATCCGCATCGGCCTTCGTCGAGCTTTCCGCTGCAGTGATCGCCGCCCTGCCCTCGAACCCCAAAGGCAATCCGCTTGAGATCGCGCGCTTCGCCGGCATTCAGGCCGCCAAGCGCACCGCCGATCTCATTCCCATGTGCCATCCCCTTGCGCTTACATACATCAGCGTTGAGGCCACCGTCGTCGCAGGCGGCGTGCGCATTACTTCTTCAGCAGCCACAACCGGGCCCACCGGTGTCGAAATGGAAGCCCTCACCGCCGCAGCCGTTGCAGCGCTAACCGTCTACGACATGACCAAGGCGTTCGACAAGGCCATCGTCATCCGCGACATTCGCCTCGAATCCAAATCCGGCGGCAAGAGCGGAGATTTTTCAAGACATAAGAAGTAAGGTGCGGCCCGGCGCGCATACCACCGCCGGCGCATTGCCACCCGCGGCGATTTCACTCTAGACTTGAGAAGGCCAGGCCCGTCCAGCGCTCGACCATGCGGAAGTGGTGAAATGGCAAACACACCAGCCTTAGGAGCTGGCGCCCAAAAGGCTTGCGGGTTCAAGTCCCGCCTTCCGCACCACCATTGCTTGGAGCAGCCGCTCGCTAATCGCTCGCACAACATCTCTGCTTAAAGCCAATTTCTAATCTTGCTCCCGCCACTGGCGACTTCCGATCATGCACCCCTTCGTTCCAAAGGTTCGAAGCGCGTAGCACCTCATTTCAAACGCGCGCCCAGCGGCACATCCTCAAGGAACCCAGCCAGCACCGGCGCTCCGCCCTCAAGCGAAGCGGCCAGCAGCATTCCGTTCGACTCCAGGCCACGCATCTTTCTCGGAGCAAGGTTCGCGACGATCACGATCCTGCGCCCAATCAGCTTTTCCGGCTCGTAGTATTCCGCGATCCCGGCCAGGATCTGCCGCTTCTCGGTTCCCAGATCGACTTCGAGGCGCAAGAGCTTGTCGGCCTTGGGAACGCGCTCGGCGACCAGGATCTGCGCCACGCGCAGCTCCACCTTGGCAAAGTCGTCGATCGTGATGTGCTGAGGCCCCAGCACCGCTGCCTCCGTTGCTGCTTGCGGCGCAACTGGCGCAGCGGCAACAGGAGCTGTCGGTGTTTCGACCTTCGCGGCCACTTGCACTGCCGGCCTCGCCACCACCATGGGCGCTTTCGCCACCGGTGTCTTCGCCGGCGTCGCAGCCGTCTCTTGTTTCTGCGCTGCAACCGGCGCCTTC
>CAZVYV010000067.1:3536-11411 GCA_964630985.1 uncultured Occallatibacter sp. | reverse complement strand
AGCCAGATGAGGAAGCGGTACCAGGTGATGATGGGCAGGCCGGCCATGAGCAGGAAGCAGAAGATCACGCTAAGTGCGGGAATGATGGGACCGAAAGGAACAACGAAACCGCGGCGGCGGTGAGGATCGCGATAACGGAGGACGATGACGCCGATGGAGACGAGGACAAAGGCGAAGAGCGTGCCGATGTTGGAGAGGTCGGCGAGCGTGCCGATGTCAAAGAGACCGGAGGGAATGGCGACGACGATGCCGGCAACCCATGTGGAGAAGGCGGGCGTGCGGAAGAGTGGATGGACCTTGGAGAAGACTTTGGGCAAAAGGCCGTCGCGGGACATGGAAAACCAGACACGGGACTGGCCGATCTGGTAGACGAGGATCGAGGAGATCATGCCCATGAGCGCGCCGAGCAGGACAATAAGACGGATCCAATGGAGCGGGTGTCCGCCGGGCAGGACCGAAAGCTTTTTGAGGGCGTTAACGACAGGCGCGGCGTCTCCGACCATGGATTGCCAGGGAACCAGTCCCGTTAAACAGACGGCGACGGCGACGTAGAGCACGGTGCAGACAACCAGCGTGGCAATGATGCCGATGGGAAGATCGCGCTGCGGGTTGCGGCACTCCTCGGCCGCGGTGGAGACGGAGTCGAAGCCGATGTAGGTGAAGAAGATGATGGAGCCGCCGGTGAGAACACCCGACCATCCGTTGGGCATGAAGGGATGCCAGTTGGAGGGATGAATGAAGCTGATGACGGCGAAGACAAAGATGAGGATGGCAACGAGCTTGAAGCCCACCATCATGTTGTTGGTGGAGGCGGACTCGCGGATGCCGCGCACCAGGATGACGGTGAGGAACATGACGATGAGGAAGGCAGGGATGTTGAAGCCGAAGTGCCAGCCGGGGTTGTAGAGGTTGTTTCCGGCGAGATCCTGCAGGCCGTCGGGAAGATAAGCGGGCGAGATCCACCGCGCGCTCGGATGCAGTCCGAACCAGTCGAGCAGGTCGACGATGTGGGCGGCGAAGCCGACGCTTACGCTCATGTTGGAGCCGGCGTATTCGAGGATCAGATCCCAGCCGATGATCCAGGCGATCAGCTCACCGAGCGTGGCGTAGGTATAGGTGTAGGCCGAGCCGGCGATGGGAATCATGGAAGCCAGCTCGGCGTAGCAGAGGCCGGTGAGGGCGCAGACGAAGGCCACGAGAATCATGGAGAGCGCAATGGCAGGCCCGGCGCCGGGTCGGCCGGCGAGCGCGGTGTGCGTGATGACGTAGTGAATGAGAGGCGTGTCAGTGATGGTGGCGTTGGGAAGCTGCTCGCCGGAGATGGCGGTGCCGATGACGGTGAAGATGCCCGAGCCGATGACCGCGCCGATGCCGAGCGCGGTAAGCGACCACGGACCAAGGCTCTTCTTCAGCGCGTGCTCGGGCTCTTCCGAATCGCTGATGAGCTTGTCAATCGACTTGCGGGCGAAGAACTGGCTGGGCAGTGCGGAGCCTCCCAACAAAGATCGTGATTCGTGGATCGTGAGACGTGGATCGTGAGACGCGAGCCGTGTGCCACCGGCGCTGATCAATGGGTAGGCGAGTTCACGACTCACGAAACACGATACACGAGCCCTTTACCGCTTCGACTGGCCGCGGACCATCTTCTTGACTTTTTTCTTGAGCGAGCCGCGGGGGGTGGTGCGCTTGGCCTTGGGGGCAGCTTTCTTGCGCGCCGCGCGCTTGAGCTTCTTGCGTTCGGACTTGTCTTTGATCTTTGTGGTGTCGGCCACGTTAACCTCTTTCCATCGAATGTGTTCGGAATCCCGCAGCGCGGGCTTTCAAGAGATCAATGTTAACAGGCGGATCGGGGCGAACGAAAGCATGGTGCGCGGTGCGCCGCAATGAGGCGCGGATGCGCGGCGCAGCAAGCGATTGCAGCGTACAATGAAGAGAGACCGACATAGTGCCAGCGACCGGTCTCATAACCAACGTCGGCAACTTTGTGGATTCATGGGACCCGCCTTGTTGTTGGGTCCCACACGTGCTCATCATGCGTCAGATGCATTGATGAGACCGGTTTTAGCCTGCTCGGCTCCGGCTGAAGAAGCGCTTCTGACGAGCTTCGCACCTCAACGCAACAATCACGGGGTTTGCACGTTGTTCGCAGGAGTTCATCATGCGTTCCGATCAGGTACATCGCGCGCTGGCGCGAGGAATGAATCGCTTTGAAGTCTGTCGACTCGTCTCGAAGGGCGTAAGAGTCACGCATAAATCCGGCTCGCGCTTCGAGGATTCCATCAATAGCGTCCTGCTCTACCTTGGGGATCATGAACTGCCCGAGGGTGGCCTGCATCCGGCCAAAGCGGCAGAGAAACTGGTGCCGGCGGCGTAAGGTCGGCTCACAGTTCGTGGTTCACAGTTGGCGGGCGGAAGACAATCGAGTTCCGGCCAAACGCAAAAGAGGGACGGCAGTTTCGCCGTCCCTCTTGGTCTTTCTGGTTCTGAACTTGTTCTTGGTTCCGAACTCTTCTGGTTCCGGATCTGTCTTCAGTTCCGGTCCGTTTCAGGCGTCTGTCTTAGAGGACCTGAACGTTCTCGGCTTGCCATCCCTTGGGACCCTTGGTCACGTCGAACTGGACGCGCTGGCCCTCCTGCAGGGACCGGAAACCGGTGGACTTGATGGCGGTGTGATGGACGAAGACGTCCTCGCCGTTTTCACGGCTCAAAAACCCAAAACCTTTTGCGTCATTGAACCACTTGACTGTGCCTTGTTCCATTGTGTTGCTCCTCAAATTACTGAATTACCGCTGAATACAATGTGGAGTGTTGCGTGTAGGCGGTAACCGGAACAGGCAAGAACTTCAAATCGAATTCTACGATTACAGTCAGTGTAGCACGGAATCGATCCGCAGCCGGGAAAATCATTTGGATTCAACGGCCAAGGCAATTGGATTGAGGGTTTAAGGGGATGTGCGCAGGACACAGCGCGCGTGCCGGAGCCCGGGATACACTCCATGTCGATTTGGGCCGGACTGCGAGGTGGAGATTGAGCGGCGAGAACGAGAGGGTGCTGGTCCTGAACCCCGGAACGACGTCGACCAAGTTCGGCATCTTTACGCGCGCGGGCGAGGAGAGGTCGCGCAACATTCACCACGGGGACGATGAGATCGAGCGGTTCCGCGGAAGGCCGATGCTGGACCGGCTGGAGTATCGCGCGGAGCTGATTGAGGCGGCGCTTGCTGAGGATGGATACAGTCCAAATGGCGGGCCGGTGGGAGTGGATGGTTCCGCTCCCACCCTAAACGCAAAGAACGCGTTTAGGATGGGGCACCCGCCGGAGCCGTGGGCGGCGGTGGCCGGGCGCGGAGGCCTGCTGCCTCCGATGGAATGCGGAACGTACATGGTGGATGACGCGATGGTGGATGAACTGAGGCGGGCGCGGCGCGGCGAGCACGCGTCGAACCTGGGCGCGGTGCTGGCGTTGCGTTTTGCGCGGGCGGCCGGGGCGAGCGCCTACATTGTGGACCCGGTGACGGTGGATGAGTGGCAGGATTGCGCGCGGCTCTCCGGCTCGCCGCTCATCGAGCGCGTCTCGATCGGGCACTGGCTGAACATCAAGGCGGTGGCGCGACGCCATGCGCGAGGGCTGGGGCGGCGCTATGAAGATTTGCGGCTGATCGTGGTGCATATGGGAAGCGGGATCACGGTATCGGCGCATTGCGGCGGCCGCGTGATCGACAGCAACTCGATCGAGGAAGGTCCGTTCGGTCCCGATCGCACGGGATCGTTGCCGGCGCGGGAACTGATCAAGCTGTGCTTCAGCGGGAAGATGACCGAGGCCGAGCTGGACCGGCATGTCTTCGGCGACGGCGGGCTGTTCGCGTACCTGGGCACGCGCGATTTGAGGGAAGTGGAGCGAAGAATAGACGCGGGGGACGCCGACGCCGCGGCGGTGGTTGAAGCCATGATCTACCAAATTGGAAAAGAAACAGGTGCGATGGCGGCGGTGCTTGAAGGCAAAGTCGACGCCGTGCTGGTGACGGGCGGCATGGCGCACTCCGAGCGGATGGTGGGACAGCTGCGCGGGTATGTGGATTGGATCGCGCCGGTCGAGGTGTACCCGGGCGAAGACGAGCTGCGGGCGCTGGCCGAAGGCGTTTTTCGCGTGCTGGACGGCGAGGAAGAAGCGAAGCGGATGACAAAGACAGGGAATAGGGATTAGGGAATAGGGAACAGGGATAAACCGAGCCGGTGCGGGGAGCGAAGAAGATGAGGAAGTGAAGGAGTGAATGAGTGAAGAAGTGAGTGAAGAAGCGAAGCGCTGTCGGCTGCGAGATGGAGTCCGGAGCTGAAATGAAAAGCTAAAACCTGAAACCTGAAAGCCTGACAAGAGAACGCTGCATTAGAATTCGAGAGAGAATCCGGGACAAACGGGGGCAAAGGGTGGCGGTTCTGGCGGTACAGCAGATCCGGCGCATGCGGGGCGGCGCTCAGGGGCAGTTGATGCTGGGCGCGGACGGCCACGTATACGTGGTCAAGTTCCAGAACAACCCGCAGCATAGGCGCGTGCTGGCCAACGAACTGATGGCCTCGCGGCTGGCGGCGGCGGCGGGGCTGACGGTGCCGGAGACCGAGCTGGTAGAAGTCACGAGCTGGTTGATTGAGAACACGCCGGAACTGGAGATCGACCTGGGGCAGACGCACGTGCGCTGCCAGGCTGGACTGCAGTTCGGGTCGCGCTTTGCCGGAGGCACGATGCCGGGCCAGGTGATGGATTTCTTGCCCGAAGAGCAGCTGGTGGAACTCAAGAATCTGGGCGAGTTCGCCGGCATCCTCGCACTGGATAAGTGGACGGGCAACGCCAACGGGCGGCAGGCGGTGTTCGCGCGGAAGCAGAGGGAGCGGCGCTATAAGGCGGTCTTCATCGACTTCGGCTACTGCTTTCATGCCGGTGAGTGGCGTTTTGAGGATGCTCCGCTGCGGGGCGTTTACTATCGCAACGATGTATACAGCGAGATTGCTGGATGGGAGTCCTTTGAGCCTTGGTTGACGCGGCTGGAGACGATGCCGGCGGAGACGATCTGGGAGGTGGCGAATACGGTGCCTCCCGAATGGTACGGCGGCGACCAGGCGGAGATGGAAGCGCTGGTGGAGAAGCTGCTCAAGCGGCAGAGCCGGCTCCGGGAGCTGGTTGAGGCATTTGGGAACTCGGATCGGAGACCATTTCCGAAATGGGGTATGGGGGGTGGGGAGGGGGAGGAAAGTGCTTGGAAAGGGGGAAGATGGGGGGATACGATGAGGGTGAATTGAGAGATCAGGGATCAGGGAATAGGGAATAGGGAGTAGAAGAACAGAGAACAGAGAACAGAGAACAGAGAACAGAGAACAGAGAACAGAGAACACAGCTCGCTGGCCATCGGCAACGAACCACGAACTGCGAACTGAAGAGTATGGCGATTGGAAACCAGCGGCGTGCGTGCGAATTTCGACTGCTTCGGTATGTGCCGGATGCGGTGCGGAACGAGTGCGTGCATATCGGCGTGATCCTGCGCGAGGCTGCAGGTGCGGTTGACGCTGGAAAGGCTGGGCCGGGGCAAGTCGAGCCAGGAAAAGTTGAGGTGCGCTTCACCCGCGACTGGCGCCGGGTGCGCTGCCTCGATCCGGATGCCGACACGGCGTTGCTCGAGGGCATGGAAGGCGAGCTTCGGCGGCGACTGGAGGCGGAACCGGGCGGCCGGTTGATGCGGCTTCTCGAGGAGTCACTCTCGCTGAACGTGCAGATGACCGAGCCCAAGGCCTACCTGGCCGAAAGCCTGCCCGCGGGAATGGAAGAACTGATGCGGCTCTACGTGGAGCCGCCGCCGCGGGAGCGGGCGCCGAGGCTGAGCGGGCGTGCCGCGATCCATTCGCGCATGCGGGCGGAGTTCGAACATGCCGGTGTCTGGGATTTGTTACGCAAGAGAATTGCCGCTTCGGAGTATACGCGGCCAGGAGATCCGCTGCGCATCGACATGGGGTACCGGCCCAACGGGATCGTGCGTATGTTCCACGCGGTGAGCTTCGATCCCGGCCTGGAGATGACCAAGGTGCTGGCATTTTCAGCGGCCGCCTTGCGCGCCGGGGTGGAACGCGTGGAGAGGGCCGAGCTGGAGTTGACGGCGGTGATCGAGCCGGCGGCGCGTGTGGGAGCGACCGACGAGGAGCCAGAGAGACTGGCGCTGTATCGGTTCGGAGTGGAGACGATGGAGGAGCACCGGATCCGCGTGCTGACCACCTCGGATATGGGCCGCGTGGCGGAGACGGCGCGGCGCGAGTTGAACTTGTAAAGAGCCCGGCGAGAAATCGGACGCGAAAATCGCCACTGCAAAACGGCTCTAAGTCTATTTTCAAGAGTGAGTAAGACGGTGGCCGTCGCGGCTGAAAATATTTTTTTGAAGTTTGCCGATCATTATTGGACTTCGCGGTAGGATGAATCTTGTTGATGGAAATCAGGCATTCAAAAGCCGCGGCAGGGAGCGATTGAGGCAGGACGCGCCCACGGCTGAAGGCTGAAGTCGGAACTAGGATCGGTGAAAAAGGCATGGCCCATGGCCATGCCTTTTGTTTTTTGAAGGAAGGTGCGCGTGAAGGTAGGCGAGCAAATACGGGAGATGTGGAGGCAGGCGCGCGGCGTTCAGGCGCGACTGGTGGAGGTCGAAGCAGAAGCCGAGGCGGCGCGGAAGACACTGGCCCTGCCGGCGATTTTGAGTCCAGTGCAGTTTCCGGGCAAGCACCTGCCCAAGCCCACGCCGATGAACCTGCGCCGGTTCGCGGAGACGCCGGTGGTGCGGCGGGCGATCAACGTGATCAAAGATCGCATTGCGGCGATGGACTGGCAGGTGCGGGTGCAGCGCGGCGTGAAGCCGGAGGACGTGGCCTTCGCGGGACGCAAACTGCGCGCGCTGCGGCGGATGCTGGAGGAGCCGAATCCGGCGGACAGCTTTCGCACCCTGATGGAGCAGGTCATCGAAGATGCGTTGACCGGCGGATTCGGGGCCATCGAGATGGAGCCGACCGGCGACGCGGAGCGGCCGGCGATGCTGTGGCCGGTGGACGGAGCATCGATCCGCATCAACGCCAGGTGGGACGGCGGCGAGGACACGCCGCGCTATGCGCAAGCCGTGCCGGGACAGTTGGAGTCGAGCGCGGTGGAGCTGATGGACCGGCAACTGATGTACATCCGGACGAACCCGCGCAGCTTCACGCCCTTTGGGCTGGGGCCGCTGGAAGTTGCGTTCGAGACCGTCAATCAGTTCCTGAGCGCGCACCGGTTCGCGGGAAAACTGGCGGCGAACTCGGTGGCGCAGTATGCGTTGTGGCTGAACGAAGCGACACCTGCGCAGCACGACCGCTTGATTCGCTGGTGGCAGGATGAGATCGAGGGCACGGGACGCGTGCCGCTGATTTCGACCGAGCAGAAGCCGGAAGTTCTCCGGTTTGCACAGGGCACGGACGCTGACCTGCGGCTGCAATGGCAGGAGTTCCTGATTCGGATGGTTGCGAACGCCTTTGGTCTGCCACCGCTGATGCTGGGCCTGGAGGCGGACGTCAACCAGTCGACGGCGTCGGAGATGGCGGATGAAGCATTTCGCGGTGCGATTTCTCCGCTGGCCATGCTGCTTGCCGGGCACATTACGCGCGACCTCTTTGCGAAATGTATTGGCTGGAGGGAGTTCGAGTTTGCGTTTAACGAACTGAGCGCGCGGGACGAGCAGACCGAGCTGCAGGTGCAGGTGCAACTATTGCAGGCCGGTGTGCTCACCATTGACGAAGTGCGGGCGATGCGGGGGCTGGCGCCGTTGCATACAGGGATCAGGGAACAAGTGTCAGGGGTCGGGGAATAGAGACCAGAGA
>CAZVYV010000067.1:0-3436 GCA_964630985.1 uncultured Occallatibacter sp. | reverse complement strand
GAACAGGGAACAGGGAAGCAGCGATCAGGTGAAGGTTGAAGGCTGAAAGAGCGGAGCGGACCGATGCGAATGGAAGCGATGGCGGTGAAGATTCCTCATGTGGACAATCATCCCAACCGGGTGCCCTTTGAGGGCGTACTGACGGTGGTAAATGCGGCGAGCGACAAAGCGCCGGCCGGCGCGCGCGGACACCGCGTGATGCTAACGCGCGAGGCGGCGGAAAAGGCGTTGCCGTCGTTGCTTGGAATGGCCGTGGACTACAGACCGGGATGGGACGGGCACGATGCGAGGCGCAAGATCGGCCTGGTCACCGAGGCTAATGTGATCGGGCCGCGGCTGGTGGTGCGAGGATACCTGTACGCGCGCGACTTTCCCGAGGTGACGCGGGCCATCGAAGCGCACGCCCCGGAGAAGCTGGGCATGAGTTACGAGCTGGCCGATGCGCGTGTCGAGGATATGAGAGCCGAGATATGGAAGCTGACCCGTGTGACCTTCACCGGAGCCGCGATTCTGCTGCGGGACAAGGCGGCTTACCAGGCGACGAGCTTTCGGATGGCGAGTTAGTAAGAGGCAGCGGAGTTAGCGGGGCTAGCGGAGTTGGCGGAGTTAGAAAAGCCGGCGGTAAATAAGTCAGGAAGTCAGTAAGTCAATGATTTGATCGGCTCGATGGGAGGCTCCGGAAACGGGGCCTTTTTTGTTGGAGCTGGAAACGAATGTTGGAGCGTAAACGGCAGAAACAGGAGAGGAAGGACATGGAACAAGCAGATAACAACATCGTTGAGCGGCTGGAAGCCGCGACCACGGCGCTCGAAAAGACGCTCAATTGGCTGGAAGAACGTGTCGCCGCGGCGACCGCGCTCTCCGGCGAGGTGGAGAGGATCACGGCGACCGTGGAGCAGAGCCGGCGCGAAGCCGAATTGACGGAGAAGCTGGCCAAAGTTGAGCGGGAGTTGGCGGAGGTGAAGGCAGCTTCGGCGCAAAACACTTTGAACCCGCTGCGCCGCACCATGCCCGCCGCCACCGCCGAGATGCTCGCCAAACACGGGATCGGCGAGGGCCCCGTGGATGTGCACGCACTCGATGCGGCGTTGTCGGGCTTGAGCCTGGAGCAGCGGATCGCGGTGAAGACGCAGCTGCTGCGGGCGGGAGCAATCGCGTAGAGGCCGTGAATCGTGAATCGTGGACCGTGAAGTGAGGCGGCCGACCACGGGACACGGTGCACGAATCACGAACCACGAATCACGAACCAGGACCCCGGGAAGGGGTGGAGAGAACTTATGAACGCAACCTTTGCAGACATTCACGCGGCAGCAGACTACATCGGGCCGGGCGCCATCGAAGTTCCGCTGTACCAGACGGAGATCTTCGACATTTGCCGGCGCTCCAGCGCCTTCGGACAGCGCATCAAGCAGGTTCCGGCAACCGGGCATCCATCGCGCTTCTTTGAGCAGACGGCGATACCCAATCCAGGCACAGCAGGGTTTGTGAATCCGCGCAGCATCAATCCCACGGTGGTGAGCCCGACGCGCATCGAGCTGAGCGTGCCGCTGAAGGCGATCGTGGCGCAGATCAACTACAACCTGTTCGACATCGAGCTGGGCGACCAGCAGAAGCAGTTCGCCTATCTGCAGGCCAAAGATCTTGTGGATACGGTGAGCGGCGTGATGGTGGCGCACGACGTTGCCCTTTGGAACGGCAACGACACCAGCCTGAGCGCGCCGACGACCACGCAGTACATGGGATGCGCGGCGCAGATCGCGGCCGGCGGCAACTCTGTGACCGTGACCGCCTCAATGAAGATCGTGGACACGATGAAGACCACGGTGGCGCAGATGGTGGCCAACAACGGCTACCACGTGCGGCCAACGGCGATCTACGCCAACCCGGTGCTGCTGGACCTGATCGACCAGGAAATGAAGTCGGAGTACAACGTGGTGCTGAACACCTCGCAGATCTCGGCGGGCTTCACGGTGAAGATGCTTTCGACGCAAGCCGGCGACCTGCCGTTGATTCCGGATTGGAGCCTGCCGTATACGGGCACACCCGGAACGGGCAACGCGGTACTTCCGGCGTACATCGTCACCGAGGATCTGATTGAGTACCACTGGCTGGGCGATCCCACGCCACGCATCTTCCAGCTTGGGCTGCCAAGCTCGCTGACCTCTCAGTATGTCGCGATCAAGTTTGGAGCTCCGGTAGTGAAGGGCGCGAACTTCGCGCACTACCAGGTGCTGGTGGATCGGTAACAACGACAGGGATTAGGGAACAGGGATCAGGGAACGGACGGACGGGCCCGTGCAGAGCTGTGCGCCAGCGGGTCCGACCCCTGATCTTTTTCCCCGATCCCTGGACCCCTTTTAAGAAAGGATGCGCGATGGCATATCTCGAGCCAGCGGATTACCCGAATTACGGATTACCGGCTGGAACCACGGCGGACTGGATTACCTCGGCGACGGCGCTGATCAACAGTTACTGCAGGCGGCCGGACCTGAATGTAATTCAGTACACGGAGCGTTTGCGCGTAACAGCAGGGGCGCAGACTGTGCTGCTGAGCAATCTGCCGCTTGCGCCCTTGGCGCCGGCGATAACGCCGATCATGACTCTGCAGGGCCGATATGCAAGGCCCAGGCGCGGGGAGATTCCGCAGGAGCCTCTCCTCGAAATCGCGTGGGCGTTTGCGCTGCCAGGGCAGTGGACGACGATCGATCCCTCACTTGTGGACTTCGACCCGAACATCGGCGAGCTGACGCTGCCGTGGAACATATTGGGATTGCCGTTCAACGAAGTGCAGGCCACATACACGGCCGGTTTGGCAACCATCGGCGACGATGTGAAGTCGGCGTGCGCGCAGATTGTGCGCAACGCACAGGCGACGCCAGCGCTGAACGCGAGCATGAGCAAGATCGACACGATGCAGATGAAGTACTTTTCAAGTTCGCTGATCGACGAGACGGTGCAGGCGTGGCTGAATCCGTACGTTGCGAACAGGCTGGGGTGAGCGATGAGCGATACGCAGCCGCGCAACCCAAGGGGAGCGCCGCAGATGCTGGCCGATGCGCTGCTGCGCAGTGCGGCAGGAACGACGGCACTCTTGCGAGTGACAGGCGCGAACACGGATACGAGCATGTCGGAAGTGGGGCTGGTGGCGACCACGTTCGCGGATGTGCCGGTTAGCCCGGCCTTGATGCGAAAGCTGCGACCGACTTGGCAAGAGGGCGGAGAGTCAAAGTGGGAGCTACTTGTTTCGGCGACGAGCGTGGAGCAGCAGGTGAACACACTCGATTTGCCGTCGGCACAGTCGCTCTTCGCCATGACGCTCGCGGTTACCGTGGCCGGTCGGGATTATTTGATTGAGTCGATCGCTGCCAATGAGGCGTTCGGCCAGGCGTATCTTTATCGGCTGCTTCTGCGCGAGGCGCGGCAGCAAGCGGTGTGA
>CAZVYV010000066.1:0-11512 GCA_964630985.1 uncultured Occallatibacter sp. | reverse complement strand
CCATGTCCCTGGGTGTCTTGAATAACCTCTCCGCGGTGTATGCGGAGAATAACCTTACCAACACCAACAACAGCCTCTCGAAGACGCTGCAACAGTTGTCTTCCGGGTCCAAGATCAACTCCGGCGCGGATGACGCTGCCGGCCTTTCTCTGGTCGACGGCCTGCAGGCCAACCAGACAGCACTAACCCAGTCAGCTACCAACGCGAGTGAAGGCGTGGGCCTTCTGCAAGTGGCCGACGGCGCACTCTCGCAGGTCACGACCCTGCTCAACCGCGCTGTTACGCTGGCCACCGAGGCCTCCAACGGCACCCTCAACAGCTCGCAGGATACGGCCGCCAACCAGGAGTACCAGTCGATCCTGTCGGAAATCTCCAACATCGGCTCGACGACGACCTACAACGACAAAACGGTCTTCGGCAACACCGGCTCGAATGCATACAACATTTATGTCGGAGATTCCAGCGCTGCCGGTGCATCGATCGACAGCCTCAGTATCGGTAATCTTTCGGAAAGCAAAGTTGGAGAGACCAGCGGTGTGATGTCCTATGACCAATCCCAATCCGTGAATATCGATTTGGGAGCCGTTGGCGCGACCACAAGCACCGTTCTCAACGGCGGAGCTGCCAGCACCCTGACGTTCACGAATAGTACCGGGACGGTGACCACGGTTAACCTCGCTGCAGGTGAAGAAGTCGGCACCGCGATCGCAGGGATAAATGCCGCCAATATGGGCGTCACCGCTTCCTTTGTTGCCGGCACTCCTGCAGTCGGCGGCAACCCGGCCGTAAATGCGCAGCTCGTCATCTCTGGAGATGTCTCGACCGGCGTTGACAGCCCAACGGAGCTTAAGGTACAAGTTGCCACCGGTGCTTTGGCGGGTACATTCGCATTAGCGGACGGCACCAGCGGAACAGCCCAGATCAACTACGCTGCAAATAGTGGAGCGAATCTGTCCGCGACCGATCTCCTCGATCAGGGCGACGCCCAGAGCGCTTTGACCTCGCTCAACGCAGCCATCACCGATGTCGCAGCACAGGACGGCTACGTCGGTGCGCAGATCAACACGCTGAACGCCGTCAGCTCCGTGCTCAGCACCCAGTCTGAAAACGTGCAGTCGGCTCAGAACGCAGTCCAGGCAACCGACTACGCGCAAGCCAGCTCCAACATGTCCAAATACGAAATCCTGAGCCAGACCGGCATCTCCGCCCTGGCCCAGGCCAACAGCGTACAGCAGGAAGTCACCAAGCTCCTGCAATAACGAGGGTGAAGTAAACCAACCGGCAGAAATGCCGATAACCAAAGAGGGGCGTGCGGTTGACGCCCCTCTTTGCATGAGCGCGAAGCCTTAGGGGCCCTGAGAACTCTTTAATCCGGCTTCTGCCGGAGTTGGTTCCTCGGCTGCATCGGTTTTCAATTGGGGGATTCGATGGGCACTGTCGGACTGAGCTTTGGGTCGCCAACAAGCGGTGCGGGATTCAACGTCAGCAACACCGTCGCCGAGATCGTCGGCAATCTCCAGAATGTCGAAACTCCCTGGAAGACCCAGTTGACCACGCTCGAAAGTCAGGACGCCGCAATTTCGAGCCTGGGCACTCTCTTCTCAAATCTCTCCAACGATATGAGCTCGCTCACAGATTTTCAGGGCGTTCTGGCGCAAAAAGAAGGTTCGAGCTCCGACCAGAACGTGCTCCAGCTTACTGCGGCCTCGTCATCGGCGACGGCAGGGACGCACTCGGTGGTCGTGAACCAGCTTGCCCAGACCTCGAGCGGCTACCTCGACTCGATTACCAACGCCTCAGACGCGCTCTCCGGTTCCATGACCATCAAGCTGGGTAATGGAACCACCGAAGAAGTCGCGATCGGTACCGGCTCGGCAGCCAACACGATCTATACCGGCAGCGGCAAAGACACGCTTGCCGACGTCATCTCTGCCATCAACTCCGCGAGTCTCGGAGTCACCGCCAATTTGCTCGCCGACTCCGGGGGCTCCCGGTTGAGTCTCGTCTCCGGCACTTCCGGCGCGGCCGGACAATTAACCATCGCATCCGCGCTCACCGACGCTAACAATGTCACCAGCACCAATACGACCGGCACACTCGGCTACAACGTCGGCGTAAAAGGCCAGGACGCCTCACTGACCATCGACGGCGTGCCCCTCACCAGCGCCTCGAACACCGTAAGCAATCTGATCCCCGGCGTCACATTCCAGTTGCTCGCGCCCAGCACCCAAGAGTCCGGCAACACTCTGGAGTCGGTCCAGGTGGTCATCGCCAACGACAACTCCGGCGTCGAAAGCACAGTGAATCAATTCGTCACCGACTACAACTCGCTGATCAGCGCCATCAATACACAGGAGGGCAACACCAGCTCCGGCACTCCCGAGCCGCTCTTCGGTTCGCCCACCCTCTCTTTACTCCAGCAGCAACTTCTAAGCAGCCTGAATTCGGAAAGCCCCGACGGTTATCTGGATTCAGTTTCCTCGGCGCCGGGCGTCACGCTGTCCGGATCGGTCAGTATCTCGCTGGCCGCCGGTATCCCTTTGTATTACTCCGGCGTGGCGGGAACCGCCGCCGTCACTTCGTCCGGCAGCCTGGCCGCGATCGAAAGCCTCGGCGATACGCTTTCCGGTTCCATGTCGATTCAGGTAGGCAACGGCACGGCGACGACCGTCAATGTCGGCGACTCCTCCACGGCGGACACGCTTGACGGGCTGAAAGACGCCATCAACGACGCGAACCTCGGGGTGAACGCGGTGATTGTGACCAATACCGATGGTTCGTTGAGCCTGTCCATCACGTCTGGAACCCCGACAAGTGCAGGCACCTTGACCGTGGACTCAACCATCGCCGACACCACCACGCAAACCATTCAGGTTCCGACGTCGCCCGGCGACAACACGATTACCGGCCTCGCCAGTGCGATCAATGCGTCCCACAGTGGTGTGACCGCCGCGGTCGTGACCGCGAGCGGCCAATCGACGCTGACGCTGACGTCGCAGACGGAAGGCCCCAGCGGAGCCTTGACCGTCGCCTCCGCGCTCACGTCCAGCACGCCAACGCCCGTGAAGTTCTCCGACACCACGCCCTACACCAGCACCACTCCCGACATCGGCACCCTGGGCGAGCTCGCCGGCGCCAACGACGCTCTCTCCGGCTCCCTCACCATTCAAGTGGGCAATGGCACAGCGCAAACCGTCACCCTCAATTTCTCCAACAACACCCTCGCCGGCCTCCTCGGCGCCATCAACGGGTTGACCGGCGTCTCCGCGACGCTCAATCAGGCGGGAACCGGGCTGACCATCACTTCCGGCACCAATGGTTCCGACGGGGAGCTCACCGTCACCTCCAACATCGCGGACACCACCAGCCCCACCGCCAAGGCGCTCAACTACAACACCTCCGCCGACATCAACAGCCTGAGCTCGCTCGGCATCAGCGTCAACAACGATGGCTCCATCACCTTCGACGCCGACTCGCTCGATTCCGTCCTCAACACCGACTATTCCAGCGTGGCGGGCTTCTTCCAGAACGCCAACAGTTGGGGCCAGAACTTCAACAATATGCTCACCGGCGCGGGCGCCGGCTCGTCCACCGGAATTCTTTCCCTCGCCAAAAACTCCAACAGCACGATTGAATCCACGCTCAACGCCGATATTTCAAGGGAACAGAGCCTGATCTCCGCCGAGCAGTCCAGCCTCACATTGGAACTAAACCAGGCCAACCAGATCATGCAGCAACTGCCCACCGAGCTGGAAGGCATGAACGAGCTTTACTCCGCCATCACCGGCTACGACCAGAACTCCAACGGATAAGGATTGCAATGGCAAATTACCGCGAACACGCGCTGGAAGGCGCATCGGCCCTCGACCTCGTAGTCGCCCTCTACGACGGCATCATCCGCTTTCTCTACTCCGCTATCGCCGCAGTCGAGCGGGGCGATGCCGACGCCCGCCGCGTCGCCGTCAAGCGCGCCATGGACATCATCATTCACCTCCAAGCGCGGCTGCGCATGGATGTGGGCGGCCGCCCGGCGCAATCGCTCAGCGAATTCTATGCCGCGATTTTTGCTCAGATCCTGCAGGCTTCGCAGTCGGCATCCAAGTCCAAATTCGAACATGCTATCGATTGTGTCAGGAACGTTCGCGATGCCTGGCGCGAAGCGGCAAAGGATCCCGACGCCGTTCCTGCTTCATCGCGTGAGCTCAACCTGGCCCGGCCAACAACCATCGTCGCGGACCGTTCGCAAGCTGCCGGCAGCTCCTCTTCCTGGACTGCCTAGCTGACCACTTAACTTCCCGCGCAGATTTTGCGCCTTGCCAACGCTCATTCAACCAAACCAGCTAACGCGCCGCCCTGCTGACTCGCTGGCATGCTGAATCGCCGACTCGCTAACTCGCTGTTTTTCTAATCCCTGGTCCCTATTCCCTGGTCCCTGCATTTCTCACCCCGCCACCGTCAGCTCCTCTTCCAGTTGCTGCTTCTGGTAGAGGCTGGCGTAGTAGCCATCGAGGGCCAGCAGTTCGTCGTGCCGTCCCACCTCGACGATTCGTCCCTTGTCGAGCACCGCGATGCGGTCGGCGTGGCGCACCGTCGACACTCGGTGCGAAATCAGGATCGTCGTCGCCGTCTCCGTATAGCTGCGCAGCCCGCCCAGGATGCGTTCTTCGGTATAGGTATCCACGCTGGCCAGTGCATCGTCCAGAATCAGAATGGCCGGTCGCCGCAACAGCGCGCGCGCAATGGCGGAGCGCTGCTTCTGCCCTCCTGAGAGTGTCACGCCGCGCTCGCCCACCATGGTCTCAAAGCCCTGCGGGAACTCCTCGAACTCCCTGCGAATATGCGCTGCCTCAGCCGCTTCGAGCAACTCTTCTGCGCTTGCGTTTGGAGCGCCGAAGGCCAGGTTCTCCCGAATCGTCTCGCTGAACAGGAATGTCTCCTGCGGCACCATGCCAATATTGCGCCGCAGCACGGCCAGTGGATACTCGCGTATCGGCCGGCCATCGACAAACAGCGTCCCCTCCGGCGCGTCGTAGATGCGCGGAATCAGATTTGCGAGCGTCGACTTGCCGCATCCCGTCGGCCCCACAATCGCAAGGCTCGATCCCGCCGGAATCTTCAGCGTGATATCGCGAAGCACTTCGGTCTCGCCGTAACTGAAGTTGAGATGCCGAAATTCAATCTCTCCATGCAGTACCATCTCCTGTCCAAAACCTGGAACCGCGGAGTGGTCATCAATCAAAGGTTCAGCCTTAAGCAGCTCATCGATGCGCTTCACTGATGCCGTGCCGCGCTGGAAGATGTTGATCACCCAGCCCACGGCAATAATCGGCCAGATCAGCATGATCATGTACGTGCTGAACGCGACGAATTCGCCGACGTTGATGCGGTGCGCGAGGACCAGGTGCCCACCGGCCAGCAACGTGATCACCATGGAGATGCCGAGAATGAATTCCAGCGTCGGCCACAGCATGCCCATCAGCTGCACCAGCCGCAACGCGCGCCCGATGTACTGGCGGTTGAGCCGTTCGAAGAGCCCGATCTGCGATTCCTCGCGCGCGAAGGCTCGAATGAGCCGCACGCCGGAATAATTCTCCTGCGCTTGCGCGGAGATGTCGGAGAAACTGGCCTGAATGCGTTCGAAGCGCTCGTGAATCCTGCGTCCGAGATATTGAACGAGAATGCTCGCCAGCGGCATCGGCGCCAGCGCCACCAGCGTCAGGTACGGGCTGATGCGCAGCATGAAGAACAGCGCGAAGACGCTGAGAAAGATTGTGTTGGCGCTGTACATCAGCGCCGGCCCCAGCAGCATGCGCACCGCATTCAGGTCGTTCGTCATGCGCGCCATGATGTCGCCGGTGCGGTAGCGCTGGTAAAAACCCGAATCCTGGATTTCGAGCTTGCTGAACAGGTCGTTGCGCAGGTCGAACTCGATCTCTCGCGAAATGCCGATCAGGATCCAGCGCTGTGCATACAGAAACACGCCTTTTACCAGGCTGATGGCCACGAGGATCAACGCGAAAATCAGGATCAGTTCCCGCGTTGTTCCCTGCTGAATCCGGTTCACAGCCATTCCCAGAACGCGCGGAAACTGCACGGCAACGATATTCGTCGCGACACACGCCAGCGTGCCCTGCACGTACTGCCAGCGGTAGCGGCGCATGTAGCTGTAAAGGGGACCAAGGTCGCCAAGCATATTTCTATTTTACGATTGATGCCAGAGTTGCCGAATTCGACGCAGTTAATCGCCCAGTTCTCGATTGAATCAAGAGCCAAATTCGCGACAATTCTGTCCGCTGTCTGCTTGCCACTCCCTATTCCCTAGTCCCTTATCCCTAATCCCTGTTCCCTAATCCCTGTCTTCTCACGTCGGCGTCTTCAGCAGCAAATACCCGCCGACAAGCGCAAACAGAATGTCGGCAGACCACGCAGCCACCGATGCGGGCAGGTAATTCACATTGCCCATCGCGCCAAACAGAGTGTCGACCACCCTGTACGCAAGCGCCACGCCGATCGCCACGGCGATTCCCGTGATCGACCCGCGGCGCCCCATCGACAACGCAAACGGGATGGCCAGGACAGCCATGACCACCGAAACCAGCGGGTAAGAAAGTTTCTGCCACAGCGCAACGCTCAGCCGCTTGGTGTCGAATCCGCTCTGCCGCAGGTCGCGAATGTAGCGGTCAAGCTGTCCGAAGTTCATCTCCTGCGACTCCAGAGCTTCTTTCTTGAAGTAGTCCGGCGGCGCGCGCATCTCCGGGAAAGATGTCTGGAGAAATGTGCGGTACCCCGTCACATTCGAGCCTTGTATGTCGCGTACCCATCCATTCTCGAAGTGCCATGTGGCAGCATCGTCATCCCACGCAGCTCGCTTGGCAAAAATCCGCCGCGTCAGTTGGAAGGTTGCGGGCTCAAACTCGAAGACCGAAAGATTGGCAAACTCGTTTGTGTCCGGGTCGAAGAATTCGTAGTAATAAATGCATCCCGGATCGCCGGGCAGCGCCTTCGGTCCGAAGATCCAATGCTCTTCGGGATTGAAGTAAGTCTGTGGCGGCCGGCCTTTGATCACGTTGCGCAGCGACTCCTGCCTGCGATTTGCCTGCGGCAGATAGTACTGGTCGAAGAGAAACAGGCATACCGCCAGGCAAGCCGCGATGCTGACGATCGGGATCACCAGCCGGTAGAGACTGATTCCCGTCGCCTTCATCGCGATGATCTCGCTATTCCGGTTGAGCACGCTGAAGGTCACCAGAACCGCAATCAGCACCGCCAGCGGCGCCGTCAGGTAGAGCATGCTCGGCGTCAGGTTCAGCAGGTATTCGCCCACAATGGCCAGCGCAATGTGGTTGCGCAGAATGTCGCCCAGCAAATCGAAAAACGTGAAGACAATCAGCAGCATGACAAAGCCCGCCAGCACCAGCACGAATAAAGTAGCGAATTCGCGCACGATGTACTCATCGATGATCCGTGGAATGATGCCGCGCGGCCTGCTCTTCCCATTGGTTCCGCGCGGCCGTAGCTTGTCAAAAAACTCGGTAAGCGCGAATCCGCCGCGTTTCGCCGCGGCCACTGGTTTCGGTGTCCTTGCAATCCACGCCGCGATGGCGCTCAAAATCCGTCCGCCGGTCGCCATCTGCCACAGCAGAAACATGCCCGCCACTGCAAACAACAAATTCGCCGACCACACCGCCAGGAATGCCGGCAATTTGTTTTCGTGCCCCAACGCGATTCCGGTCGAAGAGAGAAAGTAATAAACGAACACCAGCAGAATCGTGAAGATAAACCCCGAGCTCTTGCCGCCCCGTCGTGACGCCACACCGAGCGGCACACCCACCAGCATCAGCACCAGGCACGCGGCGGGAAAAGCAAACCGGTTGTGCAGCTCGATCAGGTATCGTTTCCCGTCAGGTCCGCTCGTGTGTTCAAGCAGCGCACTCAGCGGCATCGCATAAAGAGCGGTGTCTAGCCTCCCCAGGTGCACTTCGCTTTGCGGGCCCAGAACCAGCGGCAAATCGGTTGTCGTAAATGTTGAAATGTTCGATTGTTCCGGCTGGTCCGCAACAGTCTCGTCGCGCACGCCGTTGCGCAGCCGCATCAGCAGTTCTTGCGTATTGTCCGTCACCACGGTGGCCGAAGCAGCGGTCGTAATCAGCGGATTGTTGGGGTCCGAGACGTCCGCCATAAACACCTGGCGCCAGTTGGCCGCGCCCGTCCCCGAGCGCACGTCCTGCACGTATAGAACGTAATTGTGAAAATCCTCGTAGAAGATGCGCGGCTCAATCTCGTAGCTGGCCTGCGACGTCCCCAGCGACTGCTCCATCTCCACAATCGCCTGGTTAGCCCGTGGCGCCAGGTACAGCGAATTCCCGAGCCCCAATAGCGTGCCCCCAACGGCCACAATCGATGACACGCGCGCAAAGTACCCGATGCCCATTCCGCATGCGCGCATCGCGATAATTTCGCTGTCCGACGCCAGCCTGCTCAACCCGAGCAGAATTCCCCACAGCACCGCCATGGGAATTGTCACCTTCAGCAGATTGGGCAGCGTGAAGAGAAACACCTGCGCCACATCCGTGAGCGTGGAGCTGTTGCGCACCACCACCTCAAGAATGTGTGGCAGCAGCGGCATGAACAAAATGAAGGTGAAGAGCGCGCAACCGATCAGCGTGAGCGACAGAATTTCGCCGAGAATGTAGCGGGTCAGGATGCGCACAAAGAGATCCTGCGCCCAGTCTACCGTGTCCGTGCCTAGCGTGTAAGCGTACGACTTGGTTGCCCCATCCTAAACGCGCTTTCGCGTTTAGGGTGGGATTGGGTCTTGTATCAGTGCGGCACGAAAACGCTAGAGGCTAGAAGCTAGAAGCTGCCCTTCGGTTGCCACCCTCTCAGCCTCAAGCTGTTCCCCAGCACGCACACCGAGCTCAACGCCATCGCCGCCGCCGCCAGCCACGGCGTCAGCAGGATGTGAAACGCCGGATACAGCAGCCCCGCAGCGAGCGGAATCCCGATCACGTTGTAGCCCACCGCCCATCCCAGGTTCTGCCGCATGATGTGCAGGGTCTCACGCGCCAACTCCAGTGCCGCGGGAATCGCCGCAGGCTCTGTGCGCAGCAGCAGCACATCGCCGGCCTCTTGCGCCAAATCCGACCCAGTCCCCATGGCGATGCCCGCGTCAGCCTGTGCCAGCGCGGCAGCATCGTTGATGCCGTCACCCACCATGGCGACACGCAGTCCCGACTTCTGCAGCTCGCGAATCCGTTTGAGTTTCCCTGCCGGATCGAGTCCCGCTTCCACTTCCGTGATTCCCGCCTGCTCCGCGATCGGCGCCGCCGCGGCAGCCGAATCGCCCGTCAGCATCAGCACGCGCAGGCCATCTTTGCGCAGCGCGGCAATCGCTTCCGCCGCGTCCGGCCGCAACGCATCGCGCGCGTCAAAATATCCGGCGATTACCCCGTCCAGGGCCATCCACAGCCTTGTCACTCCCGGTTCCGGCGCCGCAACATCATCCGGCAGTGCAATCCCAGACTCTTTGAACAGAGCCTCATTCCCCAGCATGCATTGGTGCCCTTCCACGCGTGCCGTCAGTCCCCGCCCCGGCAAAACCTGCGCATCCTCCGCCGACCGCCATTCCAAGCCCCGCGCCCGCGCAGCGTCAATTAATGCATGCGCCAGCGGATGATTTGAACGCTCCTCCGCCGCCGCCGCCATCCGCAACAGCTCATTCTCCTTCATTATGTTGTCATCCTGAGCGAACGAGAATGGGCTGTCATCCTGAGCGAAGTCCGCCTTGGCGGACGAGGTCGAAGGACCTGCATTTTTCCCGTCGTCCCGCAGTCCCTCGCTCCCTTGCTCCCTCGTTCCCTGTATTTCTGTTCCCTTTTCCCTAATCCCTATTCCCTGTAATTGCGGCCTTCCCACCGTAATCGTCCCTGTCTTATCAAGCACGATCACATCCAGATGCGCCAGCCGCTCCAGCGCCTCGCCGCCTTTGTAGAGCACTCCCAACTGCGCGCCGCGTCCCACAGCCACCGTCAGCGCGGCGGGCACAGCCAGCCCCATCGCGCACGGACACGCAATCACCAGCACCGCAACCGTATTTGCCAGCGCCAGCGGCAGCGAGTGAGCCGCAATCAGCCACGCGGCAAAAGTGACCGCCGCCAGCCCCAGCACCACCGGCACAAAAATCGCGCTCGCCCGGTCGGCCAGTCGCTCCATCGGCGCACGCGAACTTTGGGCCTGGTCCACCATCCGCGTAATCTGCGCCAGCACTGTGGCCTCGCCGAGCGACTCCGCTTTGCACACCACAGCGCCGTCGTAATTGAGTGACCCGGCCAGCACGCGCCCACCCACTTCGCGCGCAAGCGGCGTCGACTCACCCGTCAGCATCGACTCATCCACCGTCGTGCGCCCTTCAACAATCGTTGCGTCCACCGGAAATCTTTCCCCCGGCAACACCACAATGCCGTCGCCCGGCCGCACCTCTTCGAGCGGCACCACGGTCTCCACGCCATCCACAATCCGGCGCGCGCTCACCGGCCGCAGCCGCGAAAGCGAGTCCAGCGCCGCCAGCGCCCTCCGCCTCGCTCGCCCCTCAAGGCTCTTGCCGAGTAACAGAAACCCAACAATCAACAGCACCGCATCGAAGTAAACGTTGCGTCCCGGCGCCGGCGCGATCGTCGCATAAGCCGAATACGCAAACGCCACGCCCGTTCCCAGGCTCACCAGCGTGTTCATGTTCGTTGTGCCGTGGCGCAGCGCGCTGAAGGCGCTCACATAAATCCCGCGTCCCGCCCACGCCACCACCACCGCCGTCATCGCCAGCAAAAACCAGCGCACCCCATCGGCCGGCAGCGTATAAAGCCACGGCAACCCGCGCATCAACACGCGATCCACTGCGCCCATATCGCCGCCCAGCGGCATCGCCAGCAGCATCGCCGCCGCGCCCGCCACAAGCGTCACCCACGCTTTCAGGTCCGCGCCAGCCACAGCATGTTCGGCGTGATCTCTGCCTCCACCCGCCCTGGGCAACACCGCATCGTACCCAGCCCCGCGAATCGCCTCCACCAGTTGCTCCGGCGCGGTCAGCGCCGGGTCAAACACCACGCTCGCGCGGTGCGCCATCAAATCCACGCGCGCCTCTTCCACCCCCGCCGTCGCGCGCAGCGCTTCTTCCACATGGTGTTGGCAACTGGCGCACGTCATCCCCAGAACGGGGAGCGTCAGCGATTCTCTAGTCTGTGCGGCCACAAGTCACTCTCGCTTGGCGTGCCATCTCGATCGAGCCTTGCTTTGAAGGGGCACGACTTCAGTCGCGCCGTAAATGCCGATAAGAATCCCGGGGCTTTAGCCCCTGAGGAATGTTTTTGCGCATCAATCCGTCGAGGACGCAGCCGCGTCGACGGTGCTCGATTCCAGATACGCCGTGTACCCGGCCTTGGCGATGGCCGCGATGACAAGACCTAGCGGCGGCGGGTCCTCGTCAGAACTCACCCTGACCGCCCCAATCCTGACCTCG
>CAZVYV010000065.1:0-11721 GCA_964630985.1 uncultured Occallatibacter sp. | reverse complement strand
GACGACTCGCACCACGGTCGCAAATACAAAGTCCCGCCACCCTCCTCGCGGATTGAAGTCACTGTCGTCCGCGCCTACAACGGAAAGCCGATCGCGGATGCTCATGTCATCTTCCATCCAATTGAAGGCGATAAGGACAAGGGAGCGCTCGAGCTCAAGACCAACGAGGACGGCAAAGCCCTCATCAACGTGATCCCGGTCGGCGATACTGTCACTCTTCAAGTAATCGCCAATGGTTTCCAGACCTATGGGCAAATCTATAAAATCGACCAGCTCAACATGACAATGGAAGTCCGCATGAACAGGCCGACCTCGCAATACTCTACCTACAAAGACTCAGCGGCCGGCCCCGGAAAACCTTCCGGCTCCACGCCGAATTCCCCGCCCCCCGACTCCAACAGCAAACCTGGCCAGTCCGATCCCCCGTCGAATTCGACCCCATCACAGCCTCCACCCAAGTGAGTTCCATCTTCCAGGCGCCACAACCCTGGAGGCTCCTCCGACTTCCTGTTTTCGTTCGTCGACCCATCCTTCGCGAGGGGAGGGGTGGGAAACCCCCACTCGTCGCCCGCTAAACTGATCTTGCAATGCCCACCGATCCCCTCGCCGGCCAAACTGTCCTCGTCACCGGTGGCGCACGCCGCCTCGGCCGCGCGATCGCGCTTACCCTCGCCCATGCCGGCGCCGACGTCGCTATTACATTCCGCGCCTCTCAATCGGACGCCGCTGAAACCGCCGCCGAAATCGTCGCTCTCGGCCGCAACTCACTGGCCGTCCCCTGCGATGTACGCTCCGAAACCTCCGTCCGCGCAGCCGTCGCCCAGGTTATGGCCGCATTCGGAAAGCTCGACATCCTCGTCAATAACGCCGCCGTCTTTGGGTCCGCGGCCCTCGAAAGCCTGACCCTCGACCAGTGGGACACCGCATTTGAAACCAACACACGCGGTCCGTTTCTCGTTGCGCGCGAAGCCCTGCCTCATCTCCGCGCTGCCCGGGGTCGTATCGTCAACATGGGTTCGCTCGGTGGTCTTCACGCCTGGGCCGGCCACGCGCACTACTGCGCCTCAAAAGCCGCCCTGCACATGCTCACCCAGGCCATGGCCAAGGCCTTCGCACCCGATATCAGCGTGAATTGCGTCGCTCCCGGCTGGATTGCGCTCGAAGAGCCCACAATTCCCGAAGTTGCCCCATCCTCTTCGGCGTCTTTGGCCGAAAGGGTCGGATCACTCGACGCGGTTGCGTCTCCGCTTCCGCAGCCCGTTCCCGGACGGGCAGAACTGCAAGCGGCTCGATTCGCTGCCAAGACTCCCATGGGCCGCAACGGCGATGCGCAAGACGTCGCTCAAGCCGTTCTCTTCTTTGCCACCGGGCCCCACTTCATCACCGGCCAAACGCTGGTCGTCGACGGCGGCCTCGGCCTCAACTAACAATCTCCCATCCTGAGCGAAGATCGCGGAGCAATCGAAGTCGAAAGCCTGCCCTGAGCGACGATCGCGGAAGCGATCGGAGTCGAATGGGGACCTGCATTTGCTCTCGCCTTCACGAAGCTCAGCTAACTCCGCTTTCTCGCCGTTATCCTCTTCCAGAATCCGCTCTCCTCTTTCTCGCCGCCCAACCGCTCCGCAAACCGCAGCGGCACGTTCTCCCACAACCCGTTTGCCTCAGGCTGTTCGGGCCACGGAGCGCCTTCGACCGCAATTCGTGGATTCGTTTCGCATAGCCGGATCGCAGTCTCCTCGCCAACCCGCTTGGCTACGTACTCGAATCCGCTCTTCAGGTGCGGCGCGCGCCACACCGGATGATGCGCATCCGTCGCCAGAAAGTGAATCCAGTTCCGATCCAGCAACTCGTTGGCAAACGCCTCCGACTCCTTCCCGAATCGCCCATAGAGCGAACTGCTCGTCACCTGCACCAGGCATCCATTTCGCATCCATTCGCCCAGTAGGTGCGGCTGCCGAAGTACCGCTGGATACCTCTCCGGATGCGTGACGATCAATTTGTATCCCGCAGCCTGCAGCCGGAACAGCGCATCGTTCATGCTCGATGGAATCTCATTCCACGAAAACTCAACCAGCAGATAACCTTTGCCGCCGATCGAGTAACGTAGCGGGTTCGCCACAGCATCATGCACATTGCCCGATGTCATGTGAAAGTCGCACCCCAGGCTCAACTCCACTACACCGTGCAACCGTTCTTTCAGCTCGGCAAACCTCTCCTCAATCAGCGGATTGTTGAAAGAGTGCTCCCCGCTCGCGTGCGGAGTGCACACAATATGCGTCACGCCCTCGTCCGCTGCAGTCCGCGCCATGTCCAGCGACGCCTGCAGGTCCGGCGCTCCGTCATCCACTCCATAAATCAAATGATGGTGAATATCGATCATCGTTCGAGCAGCCCGATAAATCTGTCATCCTGAGCCAGGTCACCCGGGCGACCAAGTCGAAGCATCTGCGGCCTTCAGGGAGTCAAACACGTCGCGGCGCCCGCCCACCACCTCGCTCCCTCATTCTCTCGGTCCCTGCTTTTCTGTTCCCTATTCCCTAATCCCTATTCCCTGTTTTTCTAGCATCGAAGTGAAAATCGCTCGTCCATCTGCCGACCCGAGCAAAGCCTCGCTCGACCGGTCCGGATGCGGCATCATCCCGAGCACATTCCGTCCTTCGTTCAGAATTCCCGCAATATTGCTCAGCGAGCCATTAGGATTCGCCTCTGGAGTAATCTCGCCCGACGGCGTGGAGTAGCGAAACACAATCCGATCCTCGCTCTCGAGCTTCTTCAGGTCTTCCCGCTCGCAAAAATAGTTCCCTTCCATGTGACCGATTGGAACCCGGAGTACCGCGCCCTTCGTTAACTGGTTCGTGAAGGGGCTGTTCGTCGTTTCCACTTTGAGGTGAACCTGCTTGCAGATATATCTCAACCCCGCGTTTCGCATCAGCGCACCCGGCAGCAATCCGCTCTCGGTCAAAATCTGGAACCCGTTGCAGATCCCCAGTACCGGTCCGCCGCCCGCGGCAAACCGCTTGACAGCCTGCATCACCGGCGAAAAGCGCGCAATCGCTCCCGTCCTCAGGTAGTCGCCGTAAGCGAATCCGCCCGGAACCAGCACCGCATCCACACCCTGCAAATCTTCGCTGTCATGCCACAGAAAAACCACCGGCTGCCGTGCTACCTCGGCAATCACGTTGTAGGTGTCATGATCGCAATTCGACCCCGGGAAAACCACCACGCCGAATTTCATGAATTCAGATTAACAGCTTGGCGCATGCGCCGATGAGAGTTGCGCGCGAACCGATGTTGAAGGAATCGTGCCATCGGGAATCCTAACTTCGCCAAAATGTGCCGCGGGCGGGAGACGGCTTCCAATTCGTAACTCACCTCCCCTGTCACCTGATTGAACCGAAGCACGAATGACTCCTCACCTTCTTCTACATGCTGTCTTGTTGTGGCGTAAATGAATCCGAATTCAGTTTCCCTGTCGATTGTCTCCACAATCTGACTCAGATTCACTGACCATAGGCCGAGTGCCTGAATTTCAACCGCGACAATTTGTTTGTCTTCGATCGGAGCTGCGTTGTTTACAACGTGCACCCAACCCAGGTCGAACATTTGCCAATTTGCAAAGGCATGTTTTGCCGCAATAAACACTGACTCTCCGATTCCCAGGATAGACCGGCATCTGTCGTGGGCGAACGCCCCCAGGTTGCGAGGCGCAAGTTCGCTGTCGAGCGACAGGAGCCGCGGGCTGGCCAGGGGACTTCTCCGCGCATTCAAAATCTGATCATCGATCTGAGTTCTCGTGAGTCGGCGAAAATGGAACACTCATCTAGTATCCGGTATCCCAATACGACCTGCATACTCTATTCCGCCTCACATCAGCCCCACGCGCTTCTCCAGGGCCACATACCGCGGGTCGTTGCGGATTTCGTCGAAGAAAGGATCGTACTTAAGATAGAGAATCTGTCCCTCGCGCGCGTCACCAGACCTGTCCAGTTCTGCCATGGCCTCGTCCTTGTCGTGCAACAGAACGTATGCAATCGCCAACTGGTAGTGCGGCGCATTCAGCACCGACATCTGCCTGATCCGCCGCAGCGTTTCAGGCTTGTTGCCCGCGCAGGCCGCGGCAAACGCAAGCACAGTCTGTGTCACCGGCACAGCCGGATAAGTCTTGGCAATCCAGTCCGCCTCATGGCGGGCAGCGCTGCAATCGTGCTGCTCAACCGTCATCACGACGGCCATGGCGTGAGCGCCAAGAAACTCAGGCCTGAGCTGAATCATCCTCTGCAGAACCAGCTTTTGACCCGCAGCGTCACGCTCAAAATTGTAGGCATAAAATTCATCAAACGGCGCCGTAAGCGACAGTGGGTCCTGTTCCGCAGCCAGGCGCAGCTGCGTGTGCGCCTCATCGAAACGTCCGCGAGTCGTAAGCGACCAGCCATACCGCGCCCGTGTGTCTGCCCCGGCTCCCTCATCAAGCCCGTGCCGGAATTCCTCTTCCGCCTCATTCCATTTCCAATCCCATGTATACGCAACAGTCGCGAGCAATCCATATGCTTCGCCCAGGCTCGGATCCAATTCGATTGCTCTCTGCGCCGCCTCCCTCACCCGGGGAATGCTTTCTTTCTGCGTCAGAGTTGTCAGCGACGTCGCAGCAATCTCCGCGTTGCCGATTCCCAGGTAGGCGCGGGCAAAGTTCGGATCCTTGGCAATCGCCGCCTTGAAAAACTTCTCCGCCTTCACAATTGATTCCGGCGTGCGCAGGTTCAGCTGGTATTCACCCTGCAAGTAAAGATCCAGTGCTTCCGGATTCGTCGTCGGCTCATGGATCGCGGGAGGCGACCCTCCCCTGATCTGCCGAATGGCATCCGTAATCGATGTCGCCACTTCATCCTGCATGGCCAGCATGTCGTTCGATTGCGCTTCGTAGGAGTGCGACCACAAATGATAGCCGTCGGTGGCCCGGTTCAGTTGCGCGGTGATCCGCACATGATCGCCCAGCTTCGTGAAGCTCCCTTCCAGCACCGTATCGACATTCAGTTGCTGCCCAATCTGCCGAATGTCTTCGCCCTTGCCCTTGAAGGCAAACGCTGAGGTTCGCGCCACCACGCGCATGTCCCGCCATTGCGCCAGATCGTTGGTCAGCTCCTCCGTGATTCCATCGGCAATGTACTCGTCCTGATGGTTGGGCGAGTAATCTTCGAACGGCAGCACCACGATCGCGTGGATTGGTTGCCTTCCCATTGCGAGGGACGCGTGCTGCCTCCACAGCATGATTCCAGCCACCAGGACTGAAGCGACGCAGGTCACGACGATGGCCCCTATAAGCCAAATCCGCCGCGCTTGGCGCGTGCTTGGCGGCGCCAGTTGTGGAGCGCGTGCGGGTTGGGGAAAAGCAGTAGTCTCGCGAAGCTTTGAGGCGTCGCGGAAGGTAAAGTTCGCCACATAACTCCGCGGCGGAAAATCGATGGCAATAGTGTCGCGGCGCCCGTCTTCCACGTAATAGTCCTTGAGCCGCTGGCGCAGCCGGCTGAACTCCGTTCGCACCAGCGATTCAATGCGCGGATCGAACGATGTCGGCTTCTGGAAGACATCCAACCCGATTGCATATTCGTTGATTTTGTCGGCGTCGCCCGCCAGCGTGTGCTCAACCAGGTAGCGCAGCAACTGCCCGCGCCTGCTCGACGCAGAAAAATGCTGCGTCCCGAGCAGCCGATCAAGGGTTGCGCGTATCGCCTGTGATCGCGAGTCGGGAGTGCGGGAGGAAGCGTGGCTTTCGATGATGCCCGGCATCTGGAGCCTTTTCCGCGGATATTTGATGATCTTACCATGCGCGGAATTGTGCCTTTTCGGCCGAGCAGGCCCTGATTCGGAGAGCATAACCACCCTCTCCAAGCAGCATCAACACGATGTTTGCAAAGTTGAAACATAAAACTAAGCGGGCCTTCGCAGAAGCCGGAGACCCCCTTGACTGATTTGCCGCGGCGGCCCATCGTCACCGGTCAGTTTTTCGGTTTGAACGCGAAGTAGAAGCCGAATCCCGACATTAGCGCTCCGGGCACAAAGAAGATCGTTCCGGCCGCCACCGCTTTTCCCCCGTTCCTATTGCCCCCTGCTGCCGCTGAATAATAGAGGGCCCCAAGCCCCAACAAAGGGATCCCGAGGATACCCATCACCAGCATCCCCGGCCGTTGAACTCCGTGCGGCTTGGCAGCAGGAGCCTGCTGGAGATTCTCCGAGTTCTGTTTCGCATCGTCCATCATCGCCTTCAGCTCAGGCGGCATGGTCAGGCTTGCCGAGTCGCTCGTCCCCTCGGGCGCCGTCGTAGGCGCATTTGGCAGCGCGCCCGGGTCAGCATCGGAGATGTCTTGCGACGTGAGCGGAAGATTTGCCGTTGTGGCAAGGTTGATCTGCTCCGGGGTCCCGCTCGAGACATTTGTCGTCTCGGGTTTCGCCGGCGTTTGCGGGCTGCTCACTGTCGCCGCGCCCTCTGCCACGGCCTGCGTCGCAAGCATTCCCACCAGCACCCCCACCAAAGCGCAGCGGCCAATCGCGCCGAGCCGCGCCCCCACTATGTGCAGTCGAGTCATATTTTCCTCCGGGGAAAACAGAATTGTTCACGGCGGGAACCTGAACGGAGAAGTGAGCAAGCTAGGTCCCCCCCATCTGCCACCGAGCCGGTCAGACTACCCGCCGTTGGAGGTCAGATTCACTGATCTGCTGACCCAGCGGTAGTCTCAACACGCCTCTGTAACGTTACAAATGAGCTTTTGGTCTTTGTTTTGATGGGGTATCGCTGCTTGAGACCTGGATGGGAGCGGTTCGTCCCTGAAGGTAGATCGATTCCGCTAGTCGGAGGCCTCGGCGAGCGCGGCAGGTTGAGCGGGCCGCTCGCCTGCCCGCAGCTCCCGCACCGCCCATCCGGCGATTAGCAGACTCGGCGCCGCGGCAGGCTCAAATTCGCCCAAGGCGCCAAGAGTAGTGTGCAAGACCTGCTGATCCGGCTGTGCCGCGCGCGAAACCACGGCACAAGGCAGATCTCCCGGCAACCCTTCGGCCAGCCATTCCGCTGCCAGCAACGCCAGGTCCCGGCCCGGCATATAAATCACACGTGTGGCCGCTTCCACGGCCGGTAGCGCCTCGCGATTGTGCGACTGTGCATGGTGTCCCGTGGAAAGAATTACATGCGACGCCCAATCGCGATCGGTCAGCGACCGGCCAATCGCGGCCGCCGCCGCAAACGCAGCTGATACACCAGGCACAATCTCCACCGGCACACCGGCCTCAGAAAGCGCAGCCAACTCCTCGCTGGCCCTGCCAAACAGCAGCGGATCGCCGCTCTTCAGGCGCACCACGCTGCGTCCAGCCCGCGCCTGCTCGGTCATTAAAGAATTGATCTCGTCCTGCGTAATCGTCTTCGCGCCGCAGCGCTTGCCCACGTTGGCCACATCGGCGCCTGGTTTCGACAGATTGAGAATCCCTCGCGGCACAAGATCGTCGTGCAGAATCACATCCGCGCTCTCAATCAGCCGAACTGCCTTTAACGTCAGCAATTCCGGATCTCCCGGCCCGGCTCCGACCAGATAAACATTCCCTGCGACGGCCCGCGCTTCCCTTCCCGTTCGCGCCAACTGTTTCGTCTCGCACAACGCCGATTCGCAAATCTGCCTCTGCGCTAGCTCGTGCAGCAGCAGCCTTCGCTCCTCGCTGCGCGGATACTTAGCCAGCACCTCGCGTCGCAGATCGCCGAGCTTCGCCAGCCATGGCCCCAAATCCTGCGGCAATTGTTCGTCGATCTCGCGCCTTAGCCGCTGTGCCACCGCCGGGCTCTCGCCGGCAGTTGAAATCGCAATTTGCAAATCGCCGCGGCTCACCACCGAGCCAAAAAAGAAGTCGCAATTCGGAATGTCATCCACGCTGTTCGTCGGAATCCCTCGCGCTGTCGCCTCGCGGTAGACCGCGGCATTCACTTCGGGCACATCGGTTGCGGCGATCGCAATAAAGTTGCCGTCAAGGTCCGCTGGTTCAAACTCCCGCTGCACCCACTCAATTTTTCCCTCAGCCGCCAGCTTTCGAACCTCCTCCCTTGCTTCAGGCGCAACCACGCGTAACCGCACGCCGGTCTTGAGCAGCGTCCCGATCTTTTCCAGAGCGACTGTCCCCGCTCCCACCAGCAGCGCCTGACGACCATCGAGTTTTAGAAAGATCGGCAGCAAACTCATGTTGTTTCAACCAACCCTCAGCTGATGTTGTTTTTGCTCTCGTGCTTGCTTTCTAGTCCCTATTCCCTAATCCCTTTTCCCTGCTTCTCTCACTCCGCCACGCTGTGCGGCACGCACGCTGTCGGTAGATCGCGCTCCACCGGCTCCAAAGTTTCTCCGGCCAGATGGGCGCGTAATTCGTCATTCGTGTGGCGAGAAAACCATGCGCGCAGATCCTCGGGCCCGCTTCGCTCCGCCATATACCGCCGCAGCAGTCGCTCAATCGCTTCTGGCACCAGCGGCGCTGGGCAACGATAGCCCACCGGCCGCGAGATCCCAGCATGCTGGCCCACTGCTCCGCCAAGGCAAAAGTAAAAAGCGTCTGTCAGTTTGCCCTCGTACTTGATCTTTTTGCCCTCGAGTCCGATGTCCGCGATCCAGTGCTGGCCGCAACCGTTCGGGCAACCGGTGACGTGGAGCTTCAACTGCTGATCAAATTGCGGCAGGCGCTCTTCCATCTCGTCAACCAGCCACCGCGTAAAGCCCTTCGTCTCAGTGATCGCGAGTTTGCAGAATTCGGTTCCCGTGCAGGCCACCGCGCCACGCCAAAACATCGAACCTTCCACCTGCAATCCAATTTGCCCAAGTTCTCGCACCAATTCACCAGTCTTCGCGTGTGGCACGTCGATGATCACCAGATTCTGCGAGACCGTAAGGCGCAGCGCCCCGCTTCCGAACCGCTCCGCCAATTCCGCCGCCGCCTCCAATTGTTCGCCCGAAAGCCGGCCGCGCAGCACCGATGCGCCCACATACGCCAGGCCCGGCTGCCGCTGCGGATGGATACCCACATGATCGCGAAGAATATCGTCCGGAACCTGTTCCGGCGCCGCCGGATCGAGCTTGAATCCAATCTTTGTCTGCAGTTCGTCAAGGAAGCGCTCCGCCGTCCAACCTTCGCGCATAAACAAATACTTCATGCGCGCCCTGTCGCGGCTCTCACGCAGTCCCTGTTGCTCGCGGAAGATCTCCGTCACGCCGCGCGCCACGCGAAGCGCCTGATCCGGCCTCACGAATGCGTCGAGCTTCACGGCCAGATGCGGTTCGTTGGAAAGTCCTCCACCCACACGCAGTGAGTAGCCAACCTCGCCGCCGCGCTTCACCGCCGTCAGCGCGATGTCGTTGATCTCCGGATAGCTGCACCACGAAGGGCAGCCCGTAGCGCAGATCTTGAATTTGCGTGGCAGATTGAAGAAGTCGTTGTTGGCCGTCAATTCATGGGCAATCGCTCGCGCAATTGGCGAGGCGTCGATCAGCTCGTCGGCATCCACGCCAGCCAGCGGACATCCCGTCACGTTGCGCACCACGTCACCGCACGCACCCTTCGGCGAAAGCCCGATCGCATCCAGCGCGTCGACCACCTCAGGCAGCGACTCGATCGTCAGCCAATGGAGCTGAATATTCTGGCGTACTGTGATGTCGGCCAGGTTCCGCGCGTGTTTGCGCGTGATTTCGCCGATCGTGCGCAGTTGGCTCGAAGAAATGATCCCGTTCGGAATCCCGATGCGCAGCATGAACCATTCGGTGGTTAGGCCTTCGCCGCCCTTGCCGCCCGTCGCGCCCACGCCGTCGCCCTGCGTGTATACACCCCACCATTTGAAATAAGCAGAAGCCCACTCCGGCACCACGCTCGAGCGCCCTTCGCGCGCAAACGCACGAACCTCGTCAAATGCCTCCCACGGATTCTTTTCACGCTTCAGCCGCTCCATCCGCTGGGCTTTGGTTTCTTTTGGCGCTGGTGCTTCGCTCATCTTTGCTCTTCTCTTTCGTTCCGCTCAAATAAAATGCCCGCGAGAGCTTTTGACTCAATCGCGGGCATCGGGAAGCCGTGGACTTGTTTTTCGAACTTCAGACCCAAGTCACCCTTGCCGCGTGAGCAGCTTACACGTGCGACAACATGCCATGGGTACCATGGTCAAAATATTAGACTGTTTTGGTCCGAATTGCAATCCCAGGCGCCTGAAAATGGGCCATTTTGCAGGACTTACGCGGCGCGAGCTCCGGTATTCAGTTCCGCAAGGATCTCAAATGCAGCCGTCTCTGCCGCCCTGGCGCATTCGGCTGACAACTCCATCGAAATCGGTTGCCTCGGATCGATCGTGATGGCGTACAAAACCACCTCGCGCGTTCCGCCCTGCATATAGAACGCGTCCAGCAGGTCCTTGACCCCAATGTCGTGCGCCGTCAGCGTTGGCGGATAGTCCTTTGAGAAGCGCGGCGTTGTGCGGGTCACAGTCCCAGGAGGATTTCCGTCCGCGGCGGCGTCAATCAGAATGATGTGGTCGGCATTTTCGAGCGGCTCCAGCAGAATGAATCCGCCGGTCCCGCCGTCCAGGCACTCAACCCCAGAGGGCAGCGTCTCCTTTTCCAGCGCGCGCACCACGTGGACGCCAACGCCCTCATCTCCCATGATGACGTTGCCCAACCCCAGAACCAGCGTTTTTTTCTCCGCGCCCACCAAAGTCCTACTCCTATTTCACAATCCCCTTGTCCCTGGTCCCTAATCCCTGGTCCCTGTTTTATCGTTCCCTGCTTTTCTCACCCTGTCAAACTTCCACCCGCCAATGATCGAGCTTACTGTGCCCCTGCCCTCGATGTAGTCGTGGTAGAAGGAGAGATAAATGTGAACGATGACGAACGTGACAAAGAACCACAGGAATAAATGGTGCCAGAAGCGCACTCCCATGTCGCCGCCCAGCAGCGGCACCACCCAAGTGAACATCCTCGGCACCCACGACGAACTCATCGAAGAGTAGAGCGCAAAACCGGTGATGGTCTGAATGCAAAATGCAATAAACGTCAGGAAGTAGATCAGGCCGGCCAGAGCATTGTGCCCGGTGGAGATTGGACCATGCATCTTCGTTTCCAGCACGTCGGCTTTAACGACATCCAGAATCTCCTGCCGTTGCGCGCGTCTCAATGGAAAAAAGGCGCGCCAGCTTGCGTACTTATTGCCCACAAATCCCCAGTAAAGCCGGGCCAGAAAGTTAAACACGTAGACGTATGCAGCGGCAAAATGGATAAACCTCACCCAGCCGAACCAGTATTGCTGGTATGCCTCCGACGCGTACGCGATGTGAACCGGGCGGCCGATCATGTAACCCGTCACGCAAAGAAGCGTAAGCGCAATGGCGTTGATCCAGTGGTATGCGCGAACCGGCAATTCCCACACATACACGCGCCGGTATTCAACCGGTGCTCCGCCGTTCAGCTTGAAAACGTCTCTAACCACAGTGCTCATGCGGCTACTCGAATGAAACCTGGTGAAGGTGCCTTCCCTGCGGATCGTACAGATGCACGGCGCAGGCCAGGCACGGGTCAAAGGAATGGATGGTGCGCAAAATCTCGACCGGCTCGTCGATTTTCGCCACCGGCGTTCCGATCAGCGCAGCCTCGAACGACGAACGCTGCTGCTTGCCGTCGCGCGGCGAGCCGTTCCAGGTCGTCGGCACAACCAGTTGGTAGTTCTCAA
>CAZVYV010000064.1:0-11803 GCA_964630985.1 uncultured Occallatibacter sp. | reverse complement strand
GGAAACTGCGCGAGGTGGACCGACGCCTCGCGGCCTGCGACAGCAGGAAGATATTCCCAAATCTCGTCGGCCGTGAAGGTGAGGATAGGCGCCGTCAGCCGAACGAGCGCCTCAGTAATCTGCCACAGGACCGTCTGCGCGGAGCGGCGCGCCAGGCTTGTGGGCGCGAAGGTGTACATGCGGTCTTTGAGCACGTCGAGATAAAAGGAGCTGAGGTCCACGATGGCGAACTCGTTGACGGCCTGGTAAACGCGATGGAACTCGAAGGCTTCGTACCAGGCGAGAATCTTTTCCGCGAGATCGCGCGTGCGGGCAAGCATGTAGCGGTCAAGAGGGAGCAGCTCGTCTTCGGCAACGCGATCGCGGACTGGGTCGAAGCCATTCAGGTTTCCGAGCAGGAAACGGAAGGTATTGCGCAGCTTTTTGTAGAGCTCCGCGCAACGCTGCATCAGGCTCTCGCTGGCGGCCATGTCTTCGCGGAAATCGACGGATGCGACCCATAGACGGACGATTTCGCCGCCCATGCGGTTGGCGATGTCAACTGGATCGACGCCGTTGCCGAGTGACTTCGACATAGCGCGGCCTTGCTCGTCGAGCGTCCAGCCGGCGGTGACGACGTGAGAGTAAGGAGCGCGTCCGCGCAGTGCAACCGAGGTGAGAAGCGAAGAATGGAACCAGCCGCGATACTGGTCGCCGCCTTCCAGATACAGGCATTCCACGCCCTTCGGGCCGTCCTGGTTTTGGAATGCTTTGTAGGCAGAACTAAGGTCGGGGTCCGCCTCGCAGACAGCCAGCCAACTGATGCCGGAGTCGATCCAGACGTCGAGGATGTCGGTCTCCTTGCGGAAGGCGACTCCGCCGCAATGGGAGCATTTGGCTGCTTGAGGAAGCAGCGCATCGGCTTTTGCGGTGTGCCAGACTTCCATACCTTCCCGCTCGAAGAGTTCGAGAATCCTGCGGTTCAGAGCGGGATCGATCAAGGGTTGATTGCAAGCTTCGCAGAGGAACACCGCGATCGGCACGTCCCATATCTTCTGGCGGCTGATGCACCAGTCGGGGCGCGTGGCGATCATGTTCGTGATCCGCTCTTTGCCCCACGCCGGGTCCCAGACCACTTTGTCGATTTCCTCGATGGCGAGCTGCCGGAAGGTTTTTTCTTCGTTTTGGGCGGTCTTGATGGGTGTTTCGAGCGAGATGAACCACTGCTCCGTGGCGCGGAAGATCACCGGATGGTGGCAGCGCCAGCAATGCGGGTAGGAGTGCTCAAGCTGAGAACCACCCAGCAGTGCTCCGCGCTCTTCGAGCATTGCGACGATGACCGGATTCGCCTTCCACACGGTCAGTCCGTCGTAAGCCGGAGGCTGTGGGGAGTGCCATGAATCCGGATCGAAGTGAATGTGACCGCCGGCATCGACGCGGTTGGTGGGGTCGAGGCCGTAGCGCTGGCCGGTATAGAAGTCGTCAGCGCCGTGGGCTGGTGCTGTGTGGACCGCACCAGTGCCGGTATCCGAGGTGACGTAAGTGGCCAGCACGCCGAGGATCGAGCGATCGAGAAAGGGGTGCTGGAAGGTGACGCGATCAAGCACCGATCCCTTGAAGCGGGCGAGGTCTTTGGTGGGTCCGAGCTTGCAGGCGGCCGCCACTTGCTCGGCCAGTGCAGCGGCCACAAGATAAACCTCGCCGGATTCGACCTCCAGCGCCACGTATTCGAAATCAGGGTGAAAGGCCACGGCAACCGACGCGGGCAGCGTCCATGGAGTGGTGGTCCAGATGATCGTCGAGACCTGCTTGCCGGCGAGCGCGGGCGCGATGGTGGCAGGATCGGAGGTCAACCGGTAGCGTACGTAGATCGAGGGGCTGGTATGGTTCTCGTACTCGACTTCTGCCTCGGCCAGCGTGGTGCGGTCGTGGATGCACCAGTAAACCGGCTTGAGACCGCGGTAGATGAATCCTTTCTCGAGGAAGCCGTAGAAGGCCTCGAGGGTGCGGGCCTCGTAGGCGCGATCCATGGTCTTGTAAGGCGTCTGCCAGCGGCCGAAGCAGCCGATGCGCTCGAATTGCGCGGTCTGCATGTCGACATACTTCTGCGCGTAGGCCCGGCAGGCCTCCAGGATCTCCGGCACGGACATGGAGAGCTTCTTATGGCCCAGCTTCTCATCGACTTTGATCTCGATGGGGAGGCCGTGGCAGTCGTAACCGGGGACGAAAGGGGCGTCAAAACCGGCCATGGTTTTGGACTTGACCACGAAGTCCTTGAGGCCCTTGTTGAGGGCGTGGCCGAGGTGGATGGGCCCGTTGGCGTAGGGAGGACCGTCATGCAGCAGGTAGACAGGCCGCCCACTGCCGGCTTTCCGCATCTCTCCATACAAGTCGAGCCTGGCCCAATGGGCCAGCCGGAGGGGCTCATTTTGCGGCAGATTGGCTTTCATCGAGAAGGCGGTTTGTGGCAGGGTAAGGGTCGCCTTCAACTCCGGCGCAGGGGACATCTGGGCTCCGTTCAGTGATCGAAACTTGCTCAAGAATCAGTGTAAACAAAGGGCTGACATTTTTCCCGGTAACAAACTGAACCCACTCACCGTCTATTGCGTATGGGAGTCGTGAATGTACGGGCCTATGGGAAAGCGGAGCACTCGACTTCCAGTCCGCATAGGAACCGGGAGAAAGGCCTGTGCGGTGACGGATATAATGGATTGATGGGCCTGACGGCTGGCGCGCTCGCGTCAGGAGCCAGGCAAGGGCAGGCAGGAACAGCCGGGACGGCACAGGCGAGAAGGCGAACGATCGAGTCATGACACCGGAAGAAAAGGACGACCAGGGAGCCTCGATTCCAGGGACCGGCCACGAGCTGGATTCATTCCTGGGAAAGGCGTTCAAAGAGGAGCCCATCTGGACTAGCCTCTGGGAGCGCGTCCAGGACGTGTTTTTCCCGGTCAAGCTGCCGCCGCTGGAGCTGACCTCGAAACCCATTCCGGTGCCCGACCGGATGGCCGTGAAGGCCAATCCGTGGGCCATCGGCATCTCGTCGACTCTCAACATTTCCATCCTCCTGCTGGCCATCTGGCTGGGCATCCGTGTCGTCCATAACATCGTGAGCCCCCCCGTCCAGGCGACGAACGTCGATGTGGGCGATTACAAAATGCCCAAGTCCGCCACACAGGCCGGCGGCGGTGGCGGCGGCGGCGACAGAAGCATTATCGAAGCCAACAAGGGCAAGCTGCCAGATAAGGCGAAGGACACGATAACGCCTCCGCAACCTCAGACGATTGACAAACCCAAGCTGCCCGATCCGCCGACCATCAACGTGCAGAAGGACATTCAACTCCCCGACAATATGAACATGCCGATGATCGGCATGCATTCGTCAGCCAATGTGACCATTGCGTCGGCCGGCTCTGGAAACGGCGCGGGGATGGGTACCGGTCACGGCGGCGGCATGGGACCGGGCGGCGGGAATGGATATGGGCCCGGCGATGGCGGAAACTATGGTGGCGGACTGTATCAAGTCGGTGGCAGGATTTCAGCGCCGGAAGTGGTTCATAGCGTAGAGGCCGAATTCTCCGATGAAGCGCGGCGCGCAAAGTATCAGGGCGTTTGCCTGATTTCGCTCATCGTCGACGCGCAGGGTAATCCGCAGGACGTCCGCGTTGCCAGGGCGCTGGGGATGGGACTCGATGAGAAGGCCATTGAAGCCATCCGGCAATACAAGTTCAAACCGGCCATGAAAGATGGCAAGACAGCCGTGCCCGTTCCGATCACGATCGAGGTCGATTTCCGGCTTTACTGAGGCTTGAGACTTTCAGAGAATCGAAGAGCGGAGCGGAAGTTGCTCCGCTTTTCTTATGGGATCAACCAATCGCCGTCGTCTTCTGGGAGTTCTTTCATGGCGGCGCAATCGGCGGGCGCGTGTGAGCAGGGCGCCACGTGGGGACCATCCACAGCACGCATGACGGTGACAAACTGTTCATTCGTCTTCATGACTTCGTCGTGGCATTTCTTTGCTACTGCCATCAGTTGCTCCCAGGTGCCCTCGAGGATCGTCCCCTTGTTCTTCGTCTGGTGATAGAGGCCGCTGGAATCGATGATTTTTCCCAGGCCCGCGGCAGCATCGCTCACATGAGAGCTTTTCCCCTTCGGCAAAACACTTAACTCGAGAAGCATGGACGCATCCCTTTCGTGGTCTTCCTCTTTATCTGATACAACGCGCCGCAAACCAAGGCCGTGATTTGGCATACACGCGCGTGTGACAACCCGCACCGTGAAAAATGCCCGTTGAGAGGAACCCTATCTTCGAGCGTCTCCTTGGCCGCCTCGTACGTCTGAGGCCGGAAAGAGAAATGGAAAGGGTGCGATATGGCGGGACCGGCGGTGATGGAAGCTGGACACGAAGTTGAACTTGGGGTCGAGGTTGCGCACCGGGTTGCATTTGACCTGGCTGAACTGACGAGGATGTATGATTTCTCGGGGCGAACGGTTGCCATCACCGGGGGTGCAGGCATCCTGGGCAGCGAAATCGCCAGCGCGCTTGCTGGCTGCGGCGCGCAGGTGGCGATTCTTGACGTGAATCCCGCGGCGGGCAAAGCCGCGGTTGAGCGGATGGGCGAGCACAGAGAGCAGGTTTCAGTTTTTCAGTGCGATGTGCTCAACCGCGACAGCGTGGCGCAGACCGCGCAGGATGTTGTGAGTCATCTTGGCAAGCTGGATTGCCTGGTGAATGGCGCGGGAGGCAACAAACCACAGGCAACGACCAGCGGCGAGCTCAAGTTCTTCGATCTGCCGGCCGACGCGCTGCGCTGGGTCTTCGAGCTGAACATTCTGGGGACGATTTTGCCCAGCCAGGCCTTTGGAAAGATCATGGCGGCGCAGGGCTATGGAACGATTCTGAATATTTCGTCCATGAACTCGTTCCGGCCGCTCACGCGCATCCCGGCCTACTCGGCGGCCAAGGCTGCGGTGAGCAATTTTACGCAGTGGCTGGCGGTGCACATGGCGCAGGAATACTCACCAAAGATTCGCGTCAATGCGATCGCGCCGGGATTCTTCCTCACCAATCAAAATCGTTTTCTTTTAACTGATAAGGATACGGGTGAACTGACCGCGCGCGGCAAATCGATCGTCGGGCACACGCCCATGGCGCGTTTCGGCGAGCCGGAAGACTTATTTGGCGCGGTGCTTTGGCTGCTATCGCCGGCTTCTGAGTTCGTCACCGGCGTAGTGGTTCCTATTGACGGTGGATTCTCGGCATATAGCGGCGTGTAACGACGCGTACATGTATCGCAGAGCGGTCAGATCAATCGGGCAGGCGCTTCGAGGAGTCTTTGGAGAGGAGTGGTGCGCCTGGAGACCCGCCACGGAGGTGAGCTCAGCGCTCAAAATATGCGCTCCGTGAAAACGGTGCGTTGGAGAACACGATTGTAGAACTTTCCTTCTCTACTCCGTATCACATTTGCCACATATCGAGTTTCCCGTCGGATTGAGCCTATCGGGTGATTAGGAACACTACAAGCGCTTGACGGTAATCCAGCTAGTTGGGAGCTGGCGGCGAGCATGGAACTCTATATAGAGCGCCGCGGTCTCAAATGCAGCCACTAGTGAGGCGCTTCTGCTTTCGGGTTTCTCTTATAGAAGACCCAAGCCCATTGGATCAGAAGCACCATCGCCAAATATGAAACGAGAATAATCAGCCCGTAGATATTTGAGCCTTGAAGGAAGAAATTCTTATCGCGTGCTGCTTCGACTCTTCCTTCAAATGTAAGGATGGTCAAACTTCTCGTCAGACTTAGCCCTGAGTACCTGTGCAGCAGCCAAGATTGTACGAGCCAGGTAACGATGAGTTGACCGACAATAAAAAGGAGAATCGTCGAGACCTTTATTTTCGCGGCAGAATCGCGAAACGGCGGTTCACCTGTGACCTTTTTATAAGCGAGAAAAAACAATATATAAAGTATGGCTACGAGAGCGATTGTACTGAGAGTTGGCCAAAAGGCATAAAACGCGAAACAGGTTCCACAGCCAGGAGCTTTCGGCAGGACGCGAATCAGCGCATTCACACTCGCAGTCAGTTTCTCGCTTGCAAAACTCAGTATAGGAATCCATTTCCCAAATCTCTGGGCAGCGTCGGGCAGATCCAGAACGAAGAGTGCCCAGCCAGTTAGGAATCCGATGAATCCGAAGTTTCGTTTCATGATGAATCGCTTTGCAGCTAGGTGAACGCCGGGTAATTTCGCAGTTCCAGGATTCTGCCACGATTTTGTTCTTCTCCCCAGTTAATTCCCTTAGCGCGCAGCAGCAAGATGAGCTTTCACTCCCAAAGGTGCGGAGACCTCTTTGCCCCGGCTCTTGATCGGACAAGGGAAACCGCCGCTTTGTTTGGACACATCAAACGACTACCGGCGGAAGTTATTGGAAAAGAAACCGAAAAGTAAATGGTGCGCCCGGAGAGATTCGAACTCCCGACCTACTGATTCGTAGTCAGTCGCTCTATCCAGCTGAGCTACGGGCGCACACGTGCGGGCTTCAGGACGAAGCCCACGAACCTTTGTCAGAGTATCAAGGCTCGGGCGGCAGTGCAAGATTAGAGCCGCGGCGCAAGGCTTAACCCATTGCGCAAGATTCGATCGGTCGCTGAAGGCTCGAGCGGCGAGTCAACGCATCTACGCTGTTGGCGGAGCTGCTGCGGCTGGGGAGGGCGCAGGAAGAACCGGCTGCTCTTCCGCGATGTCGAGCCCTGCTTCACGGACCAGCTTGGTGACTGCGGCGGCGTTGAGGCGCGTCGCGTCGTATTCGACGCGAAGGGTGCTGGTCGCACGATCGAAACTCAACTTCCGGATGCCGTACACATCGCACGCCCGGGCCAGCGCCAGCGCCACCTGCTCTGATGGCGGCGTCGCGAAGCGATAGACGATCTCCACCGTGGTCATAGGCTCAGAATAACAGTTTGTTGTATTCCAGCTTAATTTTGTAGAGTGCCGCCGAAGCTTCAGATCAGTAGTCGCTCCGCGTTACGGTCATCGGGGGACCCTCGCTCAGGTTCGACAACTCGGCCGTGCCATCGGCTGCAAGCGTGAGCTGAAATACGGCCGGCGGGTCCGATAGCGTGCGTGGCGGATGGGCGCGCCTGTGACTCACCTGGAACCTCAGCGTCCTGCCGTCGAAGGTTGGATGCAAAATCGGCTCCGGAATTCCCGGCGTCGCTGTTGGCGCCTCGCCAGGCTTGTCGCGCCTGATCAGGTAGAAGAGGATTGCCCCTTGCAATTCGCCGCCTTCGTCTGTGACAACGAGCGTAAATGCGGGCACTTGACCAAGCTGCCCCCGCCAGACGCCGAGAATGGGCTTGTTGTCGGTCGTCTGCGCTGCGCAGAGCTGAGCGAACAAAATGGCCGCAAGAAGTGAAACGGGCCCTCGGAGTTTCATGGCTTTCATCTCCTCCTATTGCTGTTTTGCCAGCGAGGCAGTCGCCAGCGAGCCGCCCAGTCCCATGGTTTCGACCGCCGACGACGGCACGATCACCATGGAACCCTTTTCCTTGATTGCTTCGTAGAGCATGTTCATCGCGCGGAGATGGAGCGCGACGGGATTGTCCTTGTACGTCACGGCGGCGGCTGCGAATTTGTCGGCGATCTCGGTCTCCGCGGTTCCCAAAATCACTCGGGCGCGGCGCTCGCGCTCTGCCTGTGCTTCGCGTGACATCGCATCCTGCAGATCCGGCGGAATCTGCACGTCGCGGATTTCGACCGACTGTACCGTGATGCCCCAGGGATTGGTCTTCTCATCGAGGATCTTTTGCAATTCCTGGCCAAGCGTCTCGCGCTCGGCAAGGGCCTGATGAAGGTCATGGCGCCCGATCGACTCTCGCAGCGCGGTTTGTGCGCTCATTGTGATTGCGTCTCCATAGTTCTCAACTTCAAGAATCGCCTTCTCTGCGTTCCATACCATCCAGAAAACGATGGCATCGACGTTTACCGGGACGGTATCGCGCGTCAGCGTGGTTTCAGCGGAAACGTTCGCAACGCGCACACGCTGATCGACGATCTGGCTCAGAGTCTCGATGACCGGAACAATTAGGAGAATTCCCGGCCCGAGGAGGCCCACATACCGACCGAAGCGCAGCTTGATTGCCTTCTCCCATTGGCGAACGACCTTGATCGCAAAGAGAAGATAAAGACCCAGAAGCGCGCCCGCGAGGGCTGGGGCTGGGCGTTGAGTGAGAACGGTGGCGAGCACGCCTGTTAGGAAGCAGGCCAGGAATGCGGCAACCGCAACTCCATTGAAATTCGGGGTTGTGATTTTCGGCGTCATGCTTTCTCCTTCGGGGCTGGCCCGAGAGGCCATGCCCGCAACTGCTCAATGAGGTCTTCGATGGTGAAACCCGCGGCGCCGGCGCGGGAGACGGCGTCGGCAACGATTTGGCCCAATTGCCGCTCCCGCTCCGCATTTGCGCCAGGAAAGTTTTGAGCGCTGATAAACGTGCCGGTCCCTTGATGCGTCTCAAGCAATCCGCCTAACTCTAATTCCTTGTAGGCACGGACAACGGTATTCGGGTTGATGGCCAGGTCTACAGCCAGTTGGCGGACCGTGGGGAGCTGGTCGCCAGTAACGAGCGCGCCGGATGCCAGGGCGCCGCGGATCTGGTCGATGATTTGCCGGTAGACAGGCATTCCGCTCTGAAGATCTAGCAGGAAGTGGAAGGCCGGTTTGGAAAGGGTGCTCATCGTGGAGAAATCAATGTACTATAAGACTAGTACATTAATGCAATAGATTTGTCAAATAATTTTTGCGGGGTTTTCTGTGGGCGAATCTGGCCGGCTCAGAGGCTGTTGAGATAGCCAACAATCTCGGGGCTGGTCCACTCCTGCGGTCCCACGAGCTTGCGGCGGATCATTCCATGGCGATCGATCACGTAAGTCTCCGGCCACATATCGGTGTGATAGAGATTCGCCGCCGACTGTGTAGGATCGCGGACAGTGATCAGATCCATATGATGGCGGACGATAAAAGTCGAATACGCGATGGGATCGTCATCGATGCTCACAGCAAGAATGACAAGATTGGGATCCTGATGGTGAAGCGCAAGGAGCGAAGGCAGTTCCTCGACGCATGGCGTGCACCAACTGGCCCAGAAGTTGAGCAGGACAACCTTGCCGCGATAGCTGGCCAGGTGAACTGTCGACGTGCCGTCGGAAACGGTGAAATCGGGAGCGGGTTTATCGGTTTGCGCTGGATGCGAACCGCGATTGCAAGCCGGCAGGAGGGCCAGCGGAAACAAGAGCGCTACGCCGAGGCAACGAGGAAACCGCACATCCTTATAATACGGAGCGTAAGGCCGGAAGAAAAACGGTGCGACGTAATGAGTAAGGACGGGGCGGAGCGAGGCGGTACGAGAATCTGGAAACCGGTGCTGGGCCTGGCCGATCCTGCCGAGGACTCTGCGCCGTCTACAGACTGGCGTAACTGGACAGACAAAACCACTCGCGGAACCGTCTTTGACCAGCCGGAACCGGTGGAGCTGATCGAGCTCACGGTCATTGTTCCGGCGCGAAACGAGGAAGACTGCCTGGGCGAGTGCCTGCAGTCGCTGGTCAGCCAATCGGAAGACATCTTCAAGCTGGGCCGCGACTGGGAGCTGATCGTCGTGGACGATTGCTCGACTGACCGGACAGCTGAGATCGCGCGCGGATTTGCTGAGGTCACGCTGTTGGAGGCGGGCAGGCTCGAGGTCGGCTGGACTGGCAAAGCCAATGCCGTATGGACCGCGGCGCGGCGCGCGCGCGGCCGCTGGCTGCTATTTACAGATGCCGACACCGTGCACGAGCCTGGCGACCTGCGACGGGCATTGCATGAGGCCGAGCGGAATAAGGTAGGCATGTTGAGCTATTCGCCGCGGCAAATCGTGCGCGGGCTGGCGCAGCGCTCGCTCATGCCTCTGGTCTTTTGCGAACTGGCGCTGGCTTATCCGCCAGCCAAAGTCTCCGACCCAGCGCAGCGCATCGCGGCGGCAAATGGCCAGTTCCTCCTCGTCGAGCGTGAGGCCTACCGGCGGCTTGGCGGGCACGTCAGCGTGGCCGGCAAAGTGCTGGAAGATGTGGAACTGGCATTCCTGGCCAAGCGCCGCAAGGTGGGACTGCGCTTTCGATATGCCGACGATGCCGTCTCCGCGCGCATGTACCGCAGCACGGGGGCAATGATCGAGGGCTGGACCAAGAATCTGAAGCTGCTTTTTAACAACGCGCTTGTACTGGCCGTCTTCCGGGCGTTGGATATTTTTCTTCTTTTTGGACTGCCGGTGTTGGCCTTCGAGCTTTGGAACGCGCGCTTGGGCGCGCACGGCCTTGAGTGGCTCGGCGCGGGGTGGGTTCTTGCATTGCTCTGGCTGCGCACGCTGTTCCGGTTCTATTCGCGTGTGGCAAAGTCGAATTTCCCGTTCGTGGATTGCGCTCTCGCGCCGTTCGGCTTGCCACTGTTTGTAGCGCTGCTTTATCGGAGCTGGTTCCAGCACCGCATCCTCAAGCGCGTAAGCTGGAAGGGGCGGAGTTATGCGCCATAAGTCGGGGCTCCGCGATGGCTTTTGAGGCCGTTGCGCAACGTGGGCTGATACTTCGATCCTACGAAAAACCGCCTTGGCTCTGTGAAACTTTTGCCCAGCGTCGGAATCTCTTAAGTGAGGGCAGGAATGGTTTTTTTAACGCGGCGGGCGACATTTTCCGCATCGCATTTTTACTGGGATGACTCCTGGCCCGCGGAGAAAAATGAGCGCGTCTTTGGACGCTGTGCCAATCGCAACGGCCATGGCCACAACTACACGCTGGAGGTGACCGTGGGAGGCGAGCCTGACCCTGTAACGGGCTTCGTCGTGGATCTCAAGTGGCTCAAGGACGCAATGGAAAGGGAGGTACTGGCAGCATACGACCACAAGCATTTGAATCTCGATGCGCCGGAATTCAAACAAACTATTCCGACCACGGAGAACATCGCCATCGCGGCATGGAACAGGCTGGAACCGACGATCAACGCGGCTGGAGGAGCGCAACTCAGCCGTATTCGCGTTTACGAGACGCCGGAAATCTTCGCCGAGTATAGAGGCGAAAAGTGAAAGCATACTTCGGTCGCCGGTACATGCTCAGCGCAAGCCACAGGCTGCACACGCCCGCGCTCACGTCCGAGCAAAACCGCGCGGCGTACGGAAAGTGCAATAACGAGCATGGCCACGGCCACAATTATTTTGTTGAAGTTCTGGTGGGCGGCGAGGTGGATGCGGAGACGGGAATGGTCGTTGATTTGGTAGAGCTCGATCGAACGGTGCAGGGGCAAGTGCTGGATCGGTTCGACCACGCCAACCTGAATCTCGATCCGTTGTTTGCAGATCGCGTGCCGACGACCGAGAATTTCTGCAAGGCGATCTTTGATTTGTTGCATGATGTGTTGCCCGCGAGCGGGCTGGAGCATGTTCGCGTGGAAGAGACAGAGAATAATTTCTTTGAGTGTTCGGCGAGAGGATAAAGAACAATGGCGCATCCAATTGCGGTGACTAGATCCGTTCGTGGGGTAATCGAAACGAACGAAGGGCTGAGCAATTTCAGCACGCAGGAGATGTATCGCGAAATCTTGAGCCGCCTGGGCGAGGACCCCAGCCGCGATGGCCTGCTTGCAACTCCGGAGCGCGTGGAAAAGGCGATGGCCTTCCTTACCAAGGGCTACGATCAGGATCCGGCGCGTGTTCTGCGCGGCGCCATGTTCGATGTGGAGTACGACGAGATGGTCATCGTCAAGGACATTGAGATGTTCTCGCTCTGCGAGCACCACATGCTGC
>CAZVYV010000063.1:3784-11888 GCA_964630985.1 uncultured Occallatibacter sp. | reverse complement strand
CAGACCCTATGGGAAGAGTAACGGGCTACACGGGGCAGCTAGGCACGTTTAAAGCAGCTTTGGGTAGGATGAAGTCGGCAGAAGACTTTGGATTTACGGAGTCGGTATTCCCAAGCGACCCGATGGGGCTGCCGCGAGACAGTAACTCACTAAATATTTTTGGTTGGTAAAAAATGGGCACTGTGGCGACAAATTTCTTACCCGCAAATCCGGGGCAAAATCTCGGCTCCAGCGCACAGCCGTGGAACGCTTTTTTGCAGGCTGTAAGCGTTTCCGGGCTTCTTTCTGGAGAAAACGTCAACTCCGTTCTCTGTGCCAATCTGTTTACCGGGGCTGATATTGGGGCGCAGATTAATGCTGCTTATGCTGCGCTTCCATCGACGGGTGGAATTGTGTTCGTCCAACCCGGAGCATACACCATAACCACGCCAATCTATATAGGAACTCTGGGCAAGCCATGCTTTCTCATGGGGTGCCCCGGAGCTACGACTATAACGGTAGGCAGTTCCGTACAGGCCACAATTACGGCGGTCAAGTTAGGGTGGGGGCTAAACAATACCACGCCTCTATCGACGCAGGTTGGTGGTCTTTATGGGCTGAGGTTTGTCGGCGGTTTCGGAAGTGCTGGAACTTCCATTGGCCTGGAAATGAACGATGGAGTAAACGGAGTCAAGGGCGCATTGATTTGCATGTGCGAGTTTCAGGGATTCAACGTCAATGTAGATTATGCCAACGTAGCCACTGCGGTAGGGAGTTTCTGGTGTTCTTTTGACCAGTGCGAGTTTCAAGCTGGACAGACCGCAAACATTAACTATGCAGGTTCCACGGGCACCACGGAGGCCAATCACTACCAGAACTGCATTATTTCAAACGGTGCGGGGTACGGAGTTTTATTTACCGCAGGCGCATCGTGCGATCTGTCCTTCGATAACTGCCATTTCGATTACAACACCAGCAGTTCAATCTACATCACCAGTGGAGCATATGTTAAATGCTCAATCAATGAGCCTCACTTTGAGGCCAGCACTGCCAGCAGCACTAGCACGACATTCATAGACTGCGAAGCTACAGGCGGAACAATCAGTATAGTGGGCGGCGTGTTTATTGATGCTGGAGGTTCTGGAACCAAAACACAAATGGTTCTAATGAACGCTGGCTCATTCTCTATTTTTGGTTCGTTTGTAACTTCTGGAGCCTGCACCTACACGGAATTCATTAATGTACAGAGTACGGCAGTATGTACCATCGCAGGCGTAATCATCCAGCAAAATGTCTCCAACTCAGTAAACACGACGGCAGGCGGAGTGACTTCGCTTCAGCAACCCGTAACGTCCGCAAATCAGGCGGGATTCTGGTGGATGTTGGCAGCGGCAAGGCTTTGCGCTTTGTACGAAGATGCCGCGTCCGTTCTCCATCTCTTAAATAACAGCAAGGGTCTGACGATTGATTCCTCCGGGAACGTGATAGTTACCAATGGGAACCTCACCGCTTCAACGGGCACCATTGGGACAAGTGCCGGAAACATTGTCGCCACAAATGCTAATGATGTAGTCACAGTCGGAGCATTATCAGGCGGTGCAGGTATAAGTTTTGTCGCCACGGCAAGCCAGACTGGACAGATTTATCAAGACACAGGGTCGTCTTTACATCTTGTGACGAACGCGAAAGGCTTTGTGGTTGACTCGGCTGCTGGGAATCTGACCCTAACCAACGGGGCTGTCCTTGTGGCGGGCGCGACTCCTACGGCTGCCGCTGGGCAGGTGGGTTTAGGAACGACGGCAGGGTTTGGAAACGGGACTCCCGCGACAGCCGTAACCACTACCACGAAAGGAACTGGAACTGGGCCTACAACTGCCGCAACAGTAGTTAACTATTTGCAAATTAACATTGCGGGGACGGCTTACTACATTCCCCTGATGCAATAATGCCTCCGGTATCACAGGTCGAGCATCGCGGAACCTCCAATCTTGCATTGCCCTATATTTCCAACGCTTCAGTAATTGATACGACCACACATTTCATTTCTGGGACACAAAACATTCTCACTGGGTTGCGAGGGTGGTCTGAGCGCAGGCCGGGATTTTCTCAAGCCGTAGAATCCGTTGCCAGCACGTTTACCAACCTGCAAAGAAGCTTTACATGGCAGAGATGGGCCAATTCAACCCCAAACGGCGGAGCGTTTATCTGGATGGGGTGCGACGTTTCAGGCGGAGTTGCCAAAGTCTATAAGTACATTTTCGGCGTGGATACGTCGGCAGTTCTGCTGTGGACTTCAACTTCGGCAACACCTTTCGACTTTGTAGTCTCAAACAATACATGCTACTTCGGCAATGGCACGGACATGAAGAAGTGGGACAGCAATACCCTGTCAAACTGGGGCATTGCCACGCCCACAGTCGCGCCTACCTTGACAGTCAATTCAGGCACAGGATTGACGGTTTATACGTCGTGGTGTTATTGCTACACCTATTACAACTCCAACACGGCCCACGAATCTTCGCCGAGCGCAATCAGCGCGTGCTCTGGAGGGCCGATTACGTTTGCCAGCATCGGAGTCCGTGTCACGGCATCTCTTGACCCGCAAGTAACAAATATCAGGATTTACCGTACACCAGATGGCGGAGCGCAAGACCCGGCATTGATGCAGGAGATTTCCATTTCTCCTGTTGCCAACACCACGGGAACCTACGTTGATACGACTCTAGATGTTAACCTTTCGATTCGCGTGGCTCCAGAGTTTCTGACGAACGACCCGCCAACTCCGCAAAGAGGATTCGTGGCTTATTCGGGAAGGCTATGGGGATTTCTAAATAACACGTCTTATTACTCTGGTTTTGAAGAGATTCAAAACGGAGTGCCAGAAGAATGTTGGCCATCAGGATTAGGCGGAAATTACTATCCTTGGGACAAACAAGTGGAGGCACATGCAACGCTCTCAGATGGTGTCACAGTCTTTACCTCGCAGAGAATCTACAAAATTGACGGAGACTCCCTCGACACTTTCCGTCGTTATACCCTGCTCGAAAGGCGAGGAACTAGAAGCATTACGTCTGTTGTATCTCTCGGCGGCTCCGTCGCATGGCTCGACACGTCGAGCACGGTCTGGATTAGCGACGTAGGAGAAGTTGGGATACCCATCAGGCCAGACATTCAGAACATAAACCCGCTGACTGCCTATATCTCGATTCACATCAGCGGAATTTATCACTGGCTTGTATTGCTCGATGGGGCCGCTGGAGTCGTATATATCTATGACCTAGACAGGCAGGTATGGCTTCCTCCGTGGACAATCGGCTCCTCGGCAAGTGCGCTGTTTTCTGGCGAGACAAGCGTTGGCGAAGTCCAATTGATGATGGCGAGAAACAACACGAAAGTTCTGCAACTGGTTTCAGGAACCTACACAGACGACACGAGTAATACCTTCGTTCCCATTATCAAGACCAATATGTACCGACTGACCCCAGACAACAATCCTGCTTTTCAGGGCGTGCACGACTTCACCGAGATTAAGACCGATGCCAACCTCCCAAGCAAAGTGCAAATTCTGACAGATGACGACCCTGCATCGGGAGTTTATGTTGATCTCACGCCAAATGAAGAGCCTTCGCCACTCATCGTCCAAGGCAAATCCTTGTTGACGACGAGGTTCCCGGATAACGAACAGCAGGCACAATTCATGTCTCTAATGTTCACGTGGCCTGCCGCTAAAGTTAATTTTCATCTTTACCAAATGGACGAAGCATTTCATGGGTCGGGGGGATAATGCCAACCGTCAAAGGCAGTCCGGTTTATCCAACTTTCGGCGGAGTGGCGACTGGACGGCTCCAGCGTCTCGAAACTGGTGCACAGAGATACCAGCGCACAGTTCTCAGGCCAACGTCGGGAGCCTATACGCGTCTCCCCGTAACTGGGTTAGTCGGTGCGGGGCGTTTACAGCAAAAGATTTCTCTCACAAATTCCGGCGTTCAGAAGAAAGGCTCCATTCCGCCTAATGGCAACACCTACGGCTTTGCCTACACTTCGACTGCAACCTCGATAACATGGTACTGGAATGGAACTAACGGCTCGACCGGAATCGTCATTCACCGGGCGGATGGGTCTAACTTCACCGTCCCAACGGCGGGTAGCGGATTTACCGTCTCTGGACTCACCGCCAATACGACCTACTATTTCCTGCCCTTCTGGAACACGGTGCAAAACTCCTGCAATATCGGGTGGGTTCCGGGAACTACTGGGACTCCGCAAGTAGCTTTTGTTGCGGCAGATACTAGCAACGTGACGACATCTAGCTACTACCTTATCCAGCAAAACCTTCAAGGCAACGAAGCTCTTAGCGCGGGGTATATGTCGGCAATGACTCCGGCTTCAGGCAGCGGCGGCGGCGGGGCTGGAGGACATGGATGTGTCATGGCTGGCACGGAAATTGAGACTGTCGGAGACCAGGAATATACGACCGAAGTAATCTCTGAGACCGAATGGCTATACATTCGCGTGGAAGACAACAGATTTTTAAAGTGTACGCTTGACCACAGGTTGTATCATGCTGAGAAGGGCAAGGTTATGGCGGATTCGCTATCTATTGGCGACCTGCTTATAACCGACACGGGGGAACAGGAAATAACCGAGATTTACGAGTTTCGGCAGAAGTGCAGCAAGCACAAAATTGAGATGGGAAAGGGTCATTTGTATTGGGCAAATGGGTTCCTTTCGCACAACCAGAAGCCCATCCCTAACGTATGAAGCAGGTATTCGTCAGACTCGCGGAGGACAGGGACGCTTCTCAGTTCGAGGAGTGGGTCAAGGCTGCACAGGAGATTAACCTGTTCGACCCTAACGTAATGACCTATCCCACGACAAGAACTTTAGTGGCGCACAACGGAGAAAACCTTCTCTACATGCCTGTGCAGAATGTTTTAATGATGGAGTCTTTAGCACCTAAGCCGGGGATAGCTCCTATTGATGAGGCTGTGGCCCTCAGGGAGATAACCAAGACTGTGGCATTTATGGCCTCGCAGCAGGGTATTCGTGAGCAGTATTTTCTCTGCAAAGACGAGCGTGTGGTTAAGTTTGGCTCGGCGCACGGGTATGAAGTCTTACCGTTTAAGGTTTTGAGAATGAAGGTGGGCCAATGAGTTTAGTGGACTTAGAGATTAACTGGGGCGGCAAAGGCTTCTCTGCTTACGATGGCCAGATGAAGGGCCAAGACGTTGCCCAGAGCCAGCAGCAACAGGAATTAGCCATGCAGCAATCTGCCTTCCAGACACAGCAGGCCCAACTTGCCCAACTCCAAAAATCCCTATCGCCGTATCTATCCGGCACGATAGGTTTCAGTCCATCGGCTATGGCAGGGATGACTTCGCAGTTTTTGAACTCCAATAACCAGACATTCAATCAGGCAGGCCAGCAGGTTAGGTCTGCTTTAGCCGCTAGGGGGTCTGGGACGGGCCAACTGCCTGTAGGTGGGGATTACACCCGTGGAATTGCCGGGCTGCTCTCAGGGAAGGCCCAGAGTCAATCTGGAGGGCTTTTAGGGCTTCAGGTGCAGAACCAACAACAGGCATTGCAGAACCAGTTCAACGCGGCAAACGTCTTGAGCGGAAATGCAGCGACTTTGACCGGAACTCAGGGCGTAGCAGGCTCGGCAGCTTCTTCGGCATTGAACTCGTTTATTCAAGGCTCTAACGCTCCCGGATGGGCTTCTGGTATCGCAGGTCTAGCCGGACAGTTAGGTGGGGCTGCAATCACGGGCGGATTCAATCTGGCATCGGCGCAAGCGAAGGGGTGCTGGATTGCGGAGGCAGTTTACGGCTCCGATGATGCTAGAGTGCCGCTCATTCGCCAATATCTAAATACGGACTTCCGCAATTCGTGGACTGGCGATTTGGTCATGCGGGCATATCTGGCGTTCGGGGAAACTTTTGCGCGGTACGTCAAGACTCGCAATTGGGCGAAGGCCGCGCTTAAACCTTTGTTCGATATGGCGCTAGAAAAGGCACTGGCATAAATGGGAGGCTACTCTACATTCGATCCCTCGCAGCAGCTTAACCAGCCGCCTCAGCAGACTCCGCCTCCAAATCAACCCCAACCTGCCCCGCCACAGGCACAACCCCAACAGCCGCCACAACAGCAACAAGCACAACCTGACCCGCTAGACCAAGTAAAGCAGGGGATAACTCAGAGAATCCAACAGTTACAAGAGCAACAGCAACACGCAGGCGGAGGGGTGAAACAGCTTCTGGGCAATTACTTCGGTGCGATGTTCGGCAAGCCAACTCCACAGATGGAGATAAATCGCAACATCGAACAACTGCAAAATGTAGAGTCAACGCAGGCAACAATAGGACTGCATCAGTCCATGCAGAACCTCTACGGCACAACTCAGATTGACACCCCAAGTGGGCCAGTCGGAGTTTTGAATAAAGACGTTGGAACGGTACAGGCGGCTTTAGCAAGAGCGCAGGCAACTACCGGGGCTGCTGGAATACACGGGGCCGCACAAGTCCAAGCCGCACAAATCAATCAGGGCATGATGATTCCCACGACCCCCGAAATGCAGCAGATGCTAAATCTTCCTCCGGGGACAACGCAGATTCCTCTCAAGCAACTTAATGAGGCGATGGGCATAGCGACTAAACCTTTAGCTTTTCAGCAGGGAGCTAATGGGCCAGTAGAAGTTAACAAATTGAATCCGACGCAGCAAACTCCTCTAGGCATAGGCAATCCGAGAATCGCTGCTCAGAACGCAAGGCCGCTGCAAGTTGCTGAGACTGATGCAGACGGAAATCCCACTGGCAGGTTAGTTTACGTTCCCGCTGGACAGGCAATGGGTTCTGGTGCGATGGCTCCCGGCTCTGTCCCATTCCAAGCGCAAAAGTCAGTTGTTAAGAGTTTTACTTCGGGGCCAGTTGCCAATGAACTTAATGCCTTTAACACCGCTAATGCCCACGCTGACTTGCTTCTTCAGGCAGCGACAGCCCTGGGAAATGGCAATGTAAGAGTTCTTAACTCCCTAAAAAACGAGTTCTCAAAGCAGTTCGGAGGAGCAGACATAACCAATCTTGAAGCCGTCAGGAACGCTTATAACCATGAAGTTACTGCGGCATTATCCAAAGGCCACATGACAGACGCAGAAAACGCTCAGACTGGAGGTGTGCTTCCGTCCAACGCCAGCGCAGCACAAATTATTGGGGTGGTTTCTAAATACAAACAGTTAATGACCAGCAAGGTTCAACAGCGTCAAAATCAATACCAGCTGGGCGTACAGGGAAAGCCTAACTTCGGCACAGATGTTACCGCGCCAGTAGGCGGAACGGGATTTGCAGCGTGGAAGGCGCAACAGTGATGAGCGACCCTACACAAGACCCCGACTTCATGGCAGCTAGTCCTAGCGACCAGATGAAATACTTATCTCAGACTGACCCTGACTTTGCCAAAGCGAACCCCGTTGACCAACTTGGTTACATCGCGCACATTCGGGGCGTAAGTCCAGTGCAGGGCATACAGCCACCCGCCCAGCCCCAAATGCAAGGTTCCGTTCTGGGCGCAAGCAATCCTTCGGCTGGAAACGACACTCCGGTAGGAAAGATTCCGTCCTCCATTTCAAACCGAACGCCTGACTGGACAGACAATGTGGTAGGCGGAGCGGCATTAGGCGGAGCAGCCTTGATGGGTGGAGCGGCTATTCCGGGAGGAACTGCGGCCATGTCTAGGTTGGGGAAAGCCGCTGTGTCTGCGGGCGGAACTATGGCGGGAATTACCGCTATGGACTGGGCAATGAATAATATTCCGGGATTAAAGAATCTCCCGGCTGGAGTTAAGGCGGCTGCTGATTATATTCCTTTGTTTGTGGGCCACGGCAATGCGCCGCCCTATGCTGGCAAGAATCCTGCACCGAATCCTTCATATCCGGGAGCGTCGCTTCCTTCGAGAGAAGGTTTTGAATGGGCACAGGAGCAAGCGGCGGCGAAGGTTCAAGAACAAGCACCTTCGCAAGCACCCACGGTCATGTCGAACGGTGCATTAACAAGTCTCGCTAACCCTATTGGTCAAGGCGCAAAAGACCTTCAACCTCTAGCTAAGGCTTCATCTCGCATCACGCACGATG
>CAZVYV010000063.1:0-3684 GCA_964630985.1 uncultured Occallatibacter sp. | reverse complement strand
GGGCAGGTAACTGAATACCACGGCATCTCTCCGCAGAACTGGGCAGACTACAAGAACTCAGCCAGTGCAGGGCAAGGACTTGAGCAGAACATTATCAACAAGGCGGCAGCAATGCGTTCGATGCCTCGTGTAACTCAGGGGCAGAAAGCGGCACAGGCACTCAATAAGCGATGAAGAAGCTCATTTTAGTCCTACTGTTCGCAGCCTCTTGTTTGGGGCAAACTGTGAATCAAAATATCTACCCCGGATCGACCGGCCTCAGCTTGGGCCGAGTCAATCAGCAGTGGAATGGATACTTCCGCAACGTCGTCATTGCGGGAACCTGCACAATCGCAGGAGCACCCTGTGCTATCGGCAGTTCTTCCATCGGCTCCTACACGGTGGCAAATCTTCCCGGCAGCGCAACCATCGGGACTCTGGCAGTAGCCACAGATGCCAACGGTTTTACCTGTACATCAGGAAGCGGTTCAAACTTAGTTCTTTGCCAGTGGAGCGGTTCGGTATGGGTGCCTATAGGGGTTAACTTTGCCGCACCTTCGTTCGGGTCGATTGGGGGCGGAACTAATACTGCCGCTCTTCTGGTGGGCACGGGCGGAAGTCTGGCTCCAAGCGGAAGCGGGACTATTACGCCGAGCGCAATCAATCTCGCAGCATCGGGAAACGGTGGCGTGACGGGCAATCTCGGAGTGGCCCATTTGAACTCTGGAACCTCGGCATCATCTTCTACTTACTGGCGTGGAGACGGAACTTGGGCAGCCGTTGGCGGGACTCTTCCTTCTGGGACTCAGGGCTTCCCAACATTCAACAGTAATGGCTCTACAACCTACGCCACGGATGGAGTGTTTATCGACTCTGCGCTGATGACGGGAGCGACGTTAGGTGCGCGTGTTCTGGCGGCGCAAACTGCTTGTCCATCAGCCGGATGCACAATTGATTCCCGCTCGGAGACATCATTTTCCATCGGCAGCACGGTCACTTTCACAAAGCCGATTCATTGGCTCTTGCCCTATGGCGACATAACAGAGGCGAGTGGGGCCAATGTCCAATTAGGGGCGGCGGGCGATGCGGTGATTTGTGACGTGATGTGGGCCTGCACTCTGGATGGTTCTAATAACGGCTCTGCCGGGACAGTGATTTTGGGTGCAAGCCATACCTACATGCAGGGCGTGTACGTAAAGGGCGGATTTCTTAATGGGCAGGCAGGCTCCGAAGTTCAACTTGGGATATCTGGCACGCCTCTTCAGGATATACGGGTCTATGACAACTATGTGCGAGACTCAGGGGCTTACGCCTTCAGCGTTGTGGATTGTATAGATTGCCATGTCCAAAACAATCGCATAGATTTTTCAGGACTTGCCTGCATCAACGTCAATGCTGCCTCAACAGGAATCAATGGCACCGTCGTTCAGGGGAACGTCACTAACGACTGCTCGATGCTTGCCACGGTTGGAACTGGCGACATCAACATCATTTCCATTGGCGGGATTAATTATCTTTACGACTTCTCTGTTCTCGATAACTATGTGCGAAATGGGCAACTGGGACAGGCAAATCCTCTTCCTTGCTCGCTGGTATTTGCCAGCCCGATTCCCGCGCCCTCGACCTTTGAGTCTTATGCGGGCTGCGGTGAAGGCATTCAGGTAACAGGCAATCCCGGAAAGGGTATAGTCTCCAGAAACCACGTGTATGCCTCGGCGGAGGAAGGCATCACGCTTTCCAACACAGGAAACATTGCAGATTCAAACACTCTGGAAAATACAAGCAATGCTTGCAATGGATGCGCTGCAATCATTTCTTCCTGCCAGAACGGGCAGTCAAGCTGCACCAATGTCGGCACGCAAATCACGAACAATAACATTATCGCTTCGGCAACTTCGGGTAGTGCGGGATGCTCGATTGCCAGCGGCAGTACCTACGCAATATCGGCGGCATCCCGTTCGGGCAGTACTGTAACTCTGACTGTCGCTGGAAACACGACGATTTTAACGACCGGAATACCTATTTACGTCAACGGTTTTGGCACTTCGGGAGCAACGCCTTACTCGGCGTTAAACAACGCTAGTCAAAGCAGCGTGAGCAATATAACTCCGTGGATCACTTCGGGAACAAACAATACGACGCAGATTCAGTTCACCACGCCTTCAAGTGGAAGCGTTTCAGGAACTTTCGGAACTCCGCACGTCACGACAACTAGCATCGCGGGAGGACAGAATAGCAACTCCTCCGGGCCAAGCTGCACGGGCCTTGGAGGAAATTCTACTGGCAAGGTAACCATCGGAATCTGGGCAAACACCGCCGCGCACAACGGCTCAGGCACGGCCCCGAACAACCTCGTAGATTACCTCGTCGCTAACAATAACATCTCCATCAACGGCGGCTCATGCGGGATTGGTATTCAATATACGGACTCAGCACAGGACGGTTCCCCCGCAACCATCACCAATGGCAGGATGTTTGGAAACAATGTTGACCCAAGTTGCTCAACTCCTTACAACTTGAATTACACAGGCCCAAGCGGAACCACAACAGGAACATTTGCAGGCATCGCGGGAGCCTCAGCAGTAGCCGGAGACGTAGTTTCGGTTGCCACAAATACTGTCGATGGAACTGATTCTGGGATAGTCGCGGCAAACATTCCAACCGTATCGGGAACTTTGACTTCTGGCCTCATTCTTAAGGGCGGAGGAACCAAAGTCGTGTCTCCAGATAGCAATCTGGATGATGGAGTTACCACAGCCAACACACTTACGTATTCAGGGTCAGCCGGAATCGCGGCTACGGCTGGATTTAGTGCTTCTGGAAACGGCACGAACACGGGCGGAATTTCCTTCGCTGGAAATACATCGGCTTCACCATTTCCCAACAACAGCTTTGCGATTATCGGGCCACCCATAACGACTTTCACTAAGTATGCTCTTCAATATCCGAGCACAGGGCCGACAACGTCCTTACCCTTCTTGTCCTGTGGAACGCCCTCAGCGAACGTCTCGACTTGCTCGTTCGTTGCTGCCCCGGTGACTTCTGTGTTTACCAGAACTGGCGCAGTGGTAGCGACTTCGGGAGATTACACAGCCGCACAAGTTACAAATGCGGTTGATAAGACGGCGTCCAACACCTACACGGGTTCAGGAGCCTCAGCAACGCAGATTTTCGCGGCTGGAACCACGACGAATCCATCATGGAATATCACTGGAAACGCCAGTAATACCGGATGGATTGTGAATGGCACGAACGGACAGTGCTTTGTGGGAACCGGAACTTCGGGATATTGCATTGGGCAAGCCTCCCTACTGGCGAAAAATACAGCCGCTTTTGGATTCACTGCTGGTGCGCCCACAGGCAGTCCAGACACACTTATTTCAAGAACCGCCGCCACTGGGGGAGGAGTTTTAAGCTTCGATACTTCAACTGGCGGGAACGAAGGTGCTTTAGTCCGCGATGCCGCGCCTTGCCGCATCACGAGTGCGGTAAGTTTAACGGGAACGACTGCTGTAGTTTGTTCGTGGGCACTCCCCGCCATAGCCAAGACTTGGATGTGGACTTGTCAGGGAAGCTATAGCATCAGCGCGGGAACTACGCCAGCACTGACGCTACAAATGAACGCTTCACAGGCTCCCACGTCTGAGACTGGTAACGGAATCATCGGCACCGTTTCTCAATCGGGCACGGTGTCGCAAGTATTCA